>CAMJRV010000534.1 GCA_946408315.1 uncultured Bacillota bacterium
AAAATCCACCACGGCCCTCTCAATCCCCGGGCTTCTTCCGTCCAACGGCAGGATCGTCGGGGGAGAGATTCTTTACAATGGAGAAAACCTTGTAAATAAAAGCGAAAAGGAAATGGAAAAAATCCGCTGGAAGCAGATCTCGGTGATCTTCCAGGGGGCGATGAACGCCCTTAATCCGCTGAAGACCGTCGGACAGCAGATCATGGAGCCAATCCTGCTCCATGAGCACGGCACGTTGAAGGCGGAGGCGAAGGAGCGGGCGATGACACTTTTGGAACAGGTGGGGATTGCGAAAAACAGATTCTACAACTACCCTCACGAGTTCTCAGGCGGTATGCGTCAGAGAGCGATGATCGCCATGTCCCTGGCCTGCAGGCCGGAACTCGTCATTGCCGATGAGCCTGTCACAGCTCTCGACGTCATGATCCAGGCCCAGATCATGGAGCTGATCAAAGATCTGAGCAGACAGTACGAACTGTCCATGATCATGATCTCCCACGATCTTTCCGTACTGGCTGAGCTTTGCGACCAGATCGCCATCATGTACGCCGGGAAAGTCGTGGAGTACGGAGACGCCAAGGCGGTGTTCCGAAGCCCGAAGCACCCTTATACGGTCCGGCTGATGAATTCTTTTCCCGATATTCACGGGGAGAGGTCCTTTGTGCACGGAATCCCGGGCTATCCGCCGAGCCTGATTCATCCGCCCAAGGGCTGTTCCTTCTATGACCGCTGCACGGTGAGACAAGACGTGTGCAGAGAACACGATATGAGAATCGCAAAAGCAGGAGAGAACCATTACAGCGCCTGCCTCTTTCTATAGGTGAAGCTATGAGCGAAGAAAATAAAAATCTGATTGAAATAAAAGACCTTGAAGTAACCTTCCAGGTGAGGAATAAGCGGATGAAAAGCGTCAACAAGACCGGCCTGCTCCATGCGGTGGACAAGGTGACTCTCGATATCCGAGAAGGGGAGACCCTTGCAGTTGTCGGAGAATCGGGCTGCGGAAAGACCACCCTGGGAAAGGCGATTCTGAATATCGTGAAGCCCACCGGGGGTGAGATCCACTTTGCGGGCAGAGATCTCGCAGCCTGTTCCCGGAAGGAGATGCAGTTGATGAGAGACAGGATGCAGCTCATCTTCCAGGACCCATACGAATCGCTGAACCCCCGCCAGAACATCCTGAAAACCCTGACGGAACCCCTTTCCATCCATAGAAAGGACCTCGGTGAAGAGGAAAAGAGTGAATTGATCCAGCATTATCTTGAAGCGGTGGGACTCCATTCCATCGAGAATGTGCTGGAGCGGTACCCCCACCATCTTTCAGGCGGCCAGAGGCAGAGGCTGGCCATCGCCGCGGCCATGATCCTGGAGCCCGTATTTGTCGTGGCGGACGAGCCCGTTTCCATGCTCGACGTATCGGTGCGCGCGGAAATCCTGAAGCTGATGCTGGATCTTCAGAAAAATAAAAATCTGACCTATCTGTTCATCACCCATGACCTGTCCCTGGCCTGGATGATCGCCGACAGGATCGCGGTGTTTTATCTCGGCAAGATGGTGGAAATCGGACCGGCCCATGATGTGGTCCATCGCTGCAGACATCCCTATTCCAGGGCGCTTGTCTCCGTCATTCCGACCGTGGAAGATTCTTCGGAAGAACGGTATGTGCTGCTGGGAGAAACCCCTTCCCCGATGCTGATTCCGGAAGGGTGCCGGTTCCACACGAGATGCTGGCTCTATCAGAAAAAGGGATGCCCGGTGCAGTGCAGGACAGTACAGCCCGAGTTTGTCACCGTGGGGCAGGACCATATGGCATGCTGCCATTTTGCAGAAGAGCTGGAGAGCTGAAATCCACGGAACAGAATGAAACGACAATGGGGACAAGTGAGAAAGAAAGGAAACTGCTATGATAACAAAAGCGGAAATAATAGAGGTAATCTCGGAGCTCGTAAAGATCGACTCCGTAAATTCCTGGCTAATTCCGGGGGGCGCCGGAGAGAAGGAAGTTCAGTCCCATATTCAAAATTATCTGAGCAGGCTGGGAGTGGCTTCCGAATGGGAACAGATCGATGAAACCCACTGGAATCTTACCGCCACCCTGAAAGGAACCGGCGGAGGGAAAAATATTACGTTGTATGCCCATGCGGACACGGTGGGCTGTGAGCTTTGGGCCGACAGGGCGATGATCCCGGAACTCCGGGGGGACCGTCTGATCGGGCTCGGCGCGGCGGATGACAAGGGCTTTTGCGCCGCCATGATGCTGACGGTGAAAGACCTCGTCGACAGGGGCGTTTCCCTGTCCGGAGATGTGCATCTCTGCTTTATTTCGGATGAAGAGGGCGCCTCCTGCGGCGCGATGGATTATGTGAAAAAGCATACCCCCGAGCCTGCGCTGATCCTGGAATCCGCGCCCCTGGAACATATCTGCGTATCCCATCAAGGCTTCGGCTGGCTGAAAATCATCACAAAGGGGAAGGCCGGCCATGGCTCGGCGGGGGGAGTCTCGACGGACGCCATTTACCACATGGCGGAGGTGATCGTCAGGCTCCAGCGGAATCAAAGAGAAAGCTTTGCGAAAAATGTCCATCCAATGAACGGGGAGACGGTATATCATACGGGCTTTATTCGCGGCGGAACGGATTATGCTTCCTATCCGGAAGAATGCGTGCTGGGTATTGAAATCGGCACACAGCCGGGGGAAACGATGCAGGACCGGG
Organism: uncultured Bacillota bacterium; assembly: GCA_946408315.1. GTDB lineage: Bacteria > Bacillota > Clostridia > Peptostreptococcales > Anaerovoracaceae > Anoxybacterium. The sequence goes on from CAMJRV010000534.1 coordinate 2,715, forward strand.
TCGATGAAATCGAAGCAATTTTCAGCGAAATCCGGGAATTCTGTCCCGACTTTAACGGCCATGTGGAAACGGTGATTGCCAGAGATCCATTCCTGGCGTCCGGCCATGAAGAATTATACGGCATCCTCTCCGATTCCA
>CAMJRV010000535.1 GCA_946408315.1 uncultured Bacillota bacterium
GAAACGAAAACAGGGGATTAAGCAAAATCTCACCGTTTTCAAATCTGTCCACCTCCTCGATCGCGACGACCTTCCTGCTTCTGTCCCGCAGCCTTGCCACATGCACCATGATTTCCACTGCAGACGCGATTTGGCTTCGAATCGCTGCAAGGGGAAGCTCGGCCCCCATTAGCACCATGGTTTCCAGACGGGAGAGCATATCTTTCGGACCGTTGGCGTGTCCGGTGGAAAAGCTTCCGTCATGCCCGGTATTCATTGCCTGCAAAAGCTCCAATGCCTCCTTTCCACGCACCTCGCCTATGATGACCCGATCCGGGCGCATGCGCAGCGCCGCCCGAATCAGTGCGCCTACCCCGATTGCTCCCTCCCCCTGTGCATTTGCATCCCTTGTCTCCAGCCGCACCAGATTCGCGATGTGTGAAAGTTTGAGCTCTGCGGAATCCTCAATCGTGATCACGCGTTCCCCGGCAGGGATAAACTCTGACAGTGCGTTTAAAAATGTCGTCTTTCCTGCCCCTGTTCCGCCGCTGACAAAGATATTGTAGCGCGCTGCTGCCAGAAGCTTTAAAAGCTCTGCCGCCTCCTCAGAGATACTCCTGTACTCCAAAAGCCGTTTCATGGTGATCGGCTCCGGAAACTTCCGGATTGTGAGGATCGGCCCATTGAGGGCAATGGGCTCTAGCACCACATGCACACGGGAGCCGTCAGGAAGCCTGGCATCGGCGATCGGGGACGCCGTGTTCACAATTCGGTTTACCCGGCTTACGATCTGCCCGATCAGATCCAGAAGCTGTTCCCTCGACTCGAACACTTTTTCCCATTGCCTGATTTTTCCTCCGCTCTCTACGAATACCGTATCCGGTCCGTTTACCATAATCTCTGTGATTTGCGGGTTGTCTACGAGCTCTTGTAATACGTCAAGCCTGCGAAACGAATCAAACAGCTCTTTCTGAAGTTTCAGCTTCTCCTTTAGGGGCATCGGTTCTGCCCTTGCACACGCCATGATCTCCCCGTCGATGCGTTCACATAGTTCCTCGTCGCTCATCTGGCGCTCATAGGTTATCTCCTTTAAAATCTGTTCCCGCAGCTCGCGTTTTCGTTCTCCCATAGGTCTCTCTGCCCCTTTAATAACTTCCGCACAAAGTCTCCCATATCTCCCCATAAGAGCTCCTGCGGAAAATGTTCCATCCGTTTGAGCCCTGTCATGATCGGTACATGGAGTTCCTGAAGCTTTTCCTTTAACCCGCGTTTTCCTGCCGCCTCCAGATATTCCTCAAATTCCCTTAGCTTTGCCCGCGAGACTGCATCCTCACGGACAGGCATATAGACCATCTGGCAAATCTCCAAAAGGGGCGTCACCTGCTTTCCATAATCGCCGATATCCAAAACCAATGTCTCGTAGTCACTTCCCTTCAAAATCTGCGCCATCATTTCCGCCATCTCACCGGAGGAAATCTGGTTAAAGTCCTCCGGAAAGCGGATCGGCGGAAGCCATGCCATATCACCCAGATAGTAAATGACCGAGTTCAGCCGGATCGCGTTATAACGCCCCTGTTTATAGTAATAAATCAGATCCGAGAGATCGCGTTTCCAGCACTCATCTATTAGACCCGTAAAGCCCGTAAAGCTGTCCAGGCAGACGAATAAAACCTTCTCCTCTTTTGCGAGAAGCTGTCCGACTGCGAGGGCCAGGGAGGTCTTGCCGCAGCGGTTCACCGGGGAATAGATTCCGACAATCTGCTTGCCTTTTTCTTTCAGCCCCGGAAAGATTGCGGCTGCCTCCGGAAGTTCGCAGTAAACTGCCATTACCTCCCGGATGATGTCGTCGCCGGACTGGTATTTGTAAATGCAGTTTGGGCCTGCCGTATGTTCATCCCCGGTCAGATACAGCTTCTGTCTGGTGGAAATCGTATCGGTTCCCTCAAAGTCAGACACATCGCCCGTCAGCAGGACGTCGATCTCATGCCCTCTGGAATACTCGGCCAGTGACTCCTTTGAGGTAAATGCCTGCGCCTTAAAGATCCCTCGTTCCTTCCGGTTGATATAATCCGAGAGGCGCTCCGCGTAAAACGGGTCCTCATCGTAAACCGCCATGATTTTTTTCATGTATCCTCTCCTTTTCGTCCCGGACTCCAGACCGCACACTGCCCCAAAAAACTCTCTGCCTGCTTTTTAAGAAAGCGCCAGATACAGGCAGTATCCGCCAAACAGCCACGGTCCCAGACGCATAAGCCCGCTCCCTGTCTCCCGTCCGGGATATGCTTCCAGGCGGCGCGTCTTTCCAATGCGTACTGTAAACTCCATAAGACGCCAAAGCCTTGCCCAGAGCTCTCCTTTTTTTCTAAGCATCAGAAACGCCCACACTGCGGCCCCCAAAAGCCCGAAAAAAACTGTCAAAAAACCGTCTTCCACACCCAGAAAGCCTATACAGAGCGCTACAAGCTTAATATCTCCCGCTCCAAAAAACCTGCATAGAAAAAACGGATACAGGACGGCGCAGGTTGCCAGCGTACGGCCAAAAAATCCAAAAAAGCCAAGCCAGTCCAGCCCTATGGGTTTCCCAAAAAAGGCTGCATACATGACCCCCGCCATCAGCCCGCCTAAAATCTGGATATGGAACACTCTCCCATACCTTCAATCCGTCACCGCAGCAGAGCACAAAAGTACAAACAGCGCTGCCAAACGATCCCCTCCTTTTCTTACTCTTTATTTTTCTTGTTTTTCAGGAATCTGCGCCCGAATCGGGCAATTCATGAACACTGCTGATATAAAATGTTGATAAAAGAAATGATCTTTTTGAATATGTGCCTATTATCGCTGAATTTCGGCCAAAAGTCAAT
>CAMJRV010000536.1 GCA_946408315.1 uncultured Bacillota bacterium
CCTTACTGTCCTCGCAAACCCAGATTTCTGTAATTGCCGAGCCCAAAATATGTCCGGCATCATTAAAGACGATTTTCATATGATCGTTAATCTTAATCTGCTGATCATAGAGTATTGGCTCCACATACTCCAAGGCCTTCAACGCATCATCATAGGTATAAAGCGGCTCTACTGGCGGTTTTCCCGCACGGGCTGCCCGCTTGCTTTTCCATTCCGCATCCTTTTCATGAATAAAACCGCTGTCCTTAAGCATGACATCAAGAAGATCTGCTGTCGCATCGGTGCAGTAGATTTTTCCTGTAAATCCTCGTTTAACAAGAAGCGGAATCCTGCCGCAGTGATCGATATGAGCATGGCTTAAAATGACACACTCTATCTCTTTTGGATCAAAAGGAAACGGCTCGTAGTTCAGCGCCTCCTGTGCTTTTCCCCCTTGAAACTGCCCGCAGTCAAGCAGTACCTTATGATTTGCTGTTGTTAACAAATGGCAAGATCCTGTCACGCCCGAAGACGCTCCACAAAATTTAATTTTCATATGTTCCCTCGCTTTCAGCTATACCTTCGTAGTCCAAAGCTGCGCCTCTCCAGTAGAAACGACGGTGGCGCCTGCCGCAAGTGCAGCCCTGACTTCTTCCATGGTTTCAACAATCCCTCCTGCAATGATGGGCATATCGACCTTCTCCGAAAATTCCCGGATCTTCTTGGTGATAATCCCCGGCATGATTTCTATGATATCAGGTTTTGATATCTTGATGGATTCAACCGATGTTCCCACCGAATGAGAATCTACCATAAAGAAACGCTGTACTGTAATCAGGTCGAACTCTTTTGCCAACTTGACAATGTTGGTTCTGGTGGTCAGCACGCCATCCACCCCCTGTTTTGCCAAAAACTCAAGTCCTGCTCTATCCTTTCCGATTCCTTCTGCAAAATCCACATGGATAAATGCCTTTTTTCCTGCACTATGTATTTCCTTTACACACTGATTTACTGTCATAATGTTGGAATGAAGTAAAAACACCATATCCACATCTGAGCGCAGAGCCTTACTGAAATCTTTCTCTGTACGAATCGCTGCAGCGATGGGCTTTTTCATGAAATCCATAACCATATTTCTCTCCTCTTCTCTCATGGTCAGACGCAAGAAAGGTGAGACCCCCTATTCTTGTATATCCAATTATTACTATTATAATACGTTCCGCCCGGTTTTTGAATAGTTTTTTTGGAATTTGAAATTGTGTACAAAAGCTATAAGATTTTAGCTGAATTTAAAACAAAAAGACACCTCGGGACTTTCAACCCGAAAGTGTCTTCACTTTATAATAAATTTTATTCCTCATCTCCATGAAAATCCGAGCCCTCGGTAATATGCAGGTGATATTGGCCTGCCATGACTACCAGCTTCAACGCCTGCTCATGACTAGCAGAAGGATGATAGCATTCCATACCCTTTAAACCATGCTTTTTCAAATCCGCCACAATGAGGTCCAGATTCTTCCAAAATACTTCACTGCTCGAATCGCCGATTTTCTTTGTCTTCAGAGGATGCGCCAAAACCGCCATGCCTCCAGCCTCTTTGATGATATCGATGGCCTCATAGGCGCTAATCCGCTCCCGCGGCACTTCATCAAACAAATCCCACATGTTTTCCGGCGCGCAGCCCTTCCGTTTCAGGACTCTGGCAAAATTAGGCTTTCCGATGTAGTCTTGTCCGGGACGCTCGATTAAATCCTCGTACACAAGATCATACCCTAAACCCTGCAGGTGCGCAAGCAGTCTTTCGTTGCGATCCCTGCGGGATATCCTCAACTTCTCGATACATGCTTTCAGCGCCGCGTTTTCCGTATCAATATGATAGCCAAGGATGTGCAGTTCTATTTCCTGCCCTTCAAAATCATAGCTACTGCCGATTTCAATGCCCGGTATCACCTTTAGTTCCAGCGCTTCTCCTGCGATAACCGCCTCATATACGCCGTCCACGCCATCGTGGTCCGTTAGGGCAATCACATCGTAATCTCTTCCCTTGTACATTTTCACAAGCTCCGTCGGCTTCATGGTGCCGTCCGAAAACCAGGAATGCATATGATAATCAACCTTATAGTTCATCTCTCACCTCTATTACTTGTACAAAAGCTCCGCAGAAGTTTCCCTCGCAGCTTCCGCACCTTTCAGATAAGCAACCAGCGAAAGAGCAAAATCCATCGCCGTGCCGGGCCCCTTGGAGGTAATGATATTTTTTGAAACAACGACCCTGTCGCTGCGCACAACAGCACCGGCAAGTTCTTCCTCCATACCATCATAAATCGTGGCTTCATGTCCGGAAAGAAGACCTGCTCGTCCCAGCACCATCGGCGCCGCACAGATTGCCGCAATTGGCTTTCCCGCTTCATAAAAAAGCTTTAGTTCCTCGTTCAGTTCCCCGTGATTGCACAGATTTATCGTTCCCGGCATACCGCCCGGCAAAATCAGCATCGCGCATCTGTCGTACAGTCCTTCCTTAAAAAGGATGTCCGCTTCTACGCCAATTCCATGAGAACCGTAAACCAATTTATCTTCCATAATAGAAACCGTTTTTACCTGAATATCCGCACGACGCAGTAAATCTACTGCAGTCAGAGCTTCCACTTCTTCAAAGCCGGTTGCTAAAAATACATAAACCATAATTCTTTCTTCCGCCTTTCCTTTCAAAGTCCATCTTCCGTCAATAAAATATCCGTTCCGGCTTTGTCAAATGATAGTTGATATACGTCAAAAGGGCCAAAATCGCTGCGCCAAAAATGGACGCAAAAATTACATACGTTTTAAAAAAGGGATCTCCCAAAATCG
>CAMJRV010000537.1 GCA_946408315.1 uncultured Bacillota bacterium
TTGCTCGTCCACGGACTGCCCCTTGTTGTCGTGGAGCTGAACTCCCCCTCTCGGGAGGAAACGGACGCCTCAGCCGCTTACCGCCAGCTTAGGAACTATATGCACGAAATTCCTTCGCTGTTCGTCTACAACGCCGTCTGCGTCATGAGCGATATGACCCACTCCCGGGCCGGGACGATCACCTCCGGTGAGGACCGGTATATGGAGTGGAAGACAACGGACGGCAGCTATGAGAATACGCAGTATGCCCAATTTGATACATTTTTTAAAGGGTTATTTGAGAAAGAACGCTTTCTTGACATTATCAAAAATTTTATCTGCTTCAATGCAGACGGTCAGAACACGTTCAAAATTCTAGCCGGGTATCATCAGTATTTTGCCGTCAAAAAGGCGGTGGAATCCACCCGCCGCGCCACCCGCACAGACGGCAAGGGCGGCGTTTTCTGGCATACCCAGGGCAGCGGGAAATCCCTGTCCATGGTGTTCTACGCCCACTATCTGCAAGAGGCACTGGAGAGCCCAACCATCGTTGTCATAACCGACCGGAACGATCTGGACGATCAACTCTACGGCCAGTTTGCCCGATGCAGGGATTTTCTGCGGCAGACGCCGGTACAAGCCACCTGCCGCAAGCTGAGCGACGAGTATAAGGAGAAACTGCGGCAGGGCGAAACGCCGAAGCATATAGAAATTGGCTTGAAGGACTGGTTAAAGGACCGTCAGGCCAACGGGATCATCTTTACCACTATGCAGAAATTTGAGGAGAGCGGCGAACCGCTCTCCGAACGCCGGAATATTATCGTTATGGCGGACGAGGCCCACCGGGGGCAATACGGCCTGACAGAGAAGGTGGTTACCCGGCGGAAGGATAACGGGGAGATCGAAGCTAAAACGGTTGTCGGGACCGCCCGAATCATCCGGGACAGTCTGCCCAACGCTACATACATTGGTTTTACCGGCACGCCGGTTTCCTCCAAGGACCGCAGCACCCGCGAAGTGTTCGGTGAATACATCGACATCTATGATATGACGCAGGCTGTGGAAGATGGTGCCACAAGGCCGGTCTACTATGAGAGCCGGGTCATTCACCTGAAATTGGACGAGCACACCCTGCGTCTTATTGACGCCGAGTATGACATCATGGCCCAGAAAGCGGACCCGTATGTCATTGAAAAGAGCAAGAAGGAATTGGGCCAGATGGAGGCCATCCTGGGTGCGGAGCAGACGATCAACTCTCTGGTCAATGACATTCTCGACCACTACGAGAATTACCGGGCCAATATCCTGACGGGAAAGGCCATGATCGTTGCGTATTCCCGCCCCATTGCTATGAAGATATACCAGCGCATTATGGAACTGCGCCCTGCGTGGACGGAGAAAGTGGCGGTCGTGATGACCCAGGGTAACAATGACCCCGAGGAATGGCAGAAGATCATCGGGAACAAGGCACGCAAGGACGAGCTGGCGAGGAAATTTAAGGACAACGAGTCGCCTTTGAAGATCGCCATTGTGGTGGATATGTGGCTGACCGGGTTTGATGTTCCATCGTTGGCGACGATGTATGTGTATAAGCCTATGTCCGGCCACAATCTGATGCAGGCCATCGCCCGCGTCAATCGCGTCTTCCAGGACAAAGAGGGTGGGCTGGTGGTGGACTATGTGGGTATTGCTGCCGCCCTCAAGCAGGCAATGAACGCCTACACCGCCAGAGACAGGAAAAACTACGGCGACACCGATGTCAGCAAGGCCGCCTATCCGAAGTTCTTGGAAAAGCTCTCGATTTGCCGGGATTTCTTCCATGGCTATGACTATGGGAGGTTTATGTCCGGCAATGATTTTGAGAAAGCGAAGGCTATCAGCGGAGGCGTCAACTTCATTCTGGGCAAGAGTGTTGCGGAGCATAACCTGCCTGAAAATGAGCGGACGCAGAATGTTTATATCAAAGAGGCGTTGCTGCTCCGGCAGGCCCTTACCCTGTGCGGCAGCTTGGTGGATGAGAGTACACGTTTTGAGGCGGCGTTCTTTGATGCTGTCCGCACGATGATCGTCCGCTTACAGTCCGGCGGGACAGGGAAGAAATTTACCCTGCCCGAAGTGAATGAGCGGATTAACGAACTATTGAAGCACAGCATTAAAAGCGAGGGCATAATCAATCTTTTCTCCGATGTGAAGTCGGAGTTCTCCCTGTTTGATCCGAAGTTTCTGGAAGAAGTGGCAAACATGAAGGCGAAAAATCTGGCGGTGGAACTGCTGAAAAAGCTGATCGCGGAACAAGTTTCCGTTTACCGCAGGATGAACCTGGTCAAGTCGGAGAAATTTTCTGAGATCATCCAGAGCGCCATGAACCGTTATCTGAACGGAATGCTTACCAATGAGGAAGTTATTGAGGAACTTCTGAAGCTTGCCAAGGATATTGCGGCGGCAAATGCGGAGGGGGAGGCGCTGGGGCTGAACGCGGAGGAACTGGCTTTTTATGACGCGCTTACCAAGCCCCAGGCGGTCAAGGATTTTTACGAGCATGAGGAATTGATCGCCATCACCAAGGAATTGACCGACCTCCTGCGGAAGAACCGAACCATCGACTGGCAGAAGAAAGAGAGCGCCCGCGCCGGTATGCGCAAGCTGGTTAAGCGGCTGCTCAAGCGGCATAAGTATCCCCCGGAGGGGATGGACGATGCTGTGCAGACGGTAATAGGTCAGTGCGAAATGTGGACGGATAATATTTTTAGGTGAAAATATCCTTGACAAATCGCTTCTCAGAAGCGGATTTTAGAGGACTATGCAAGAAAAAACGGCTTTACCAATATCCGGCACTTTACAGA
>CAMJRV010000538.1 GCA_946408315.1 uncultured Bacillota bacterium
TTTGACTTCTGTACGGAAATCAAAGAGCGCCGTCCAGATACCGCCGTGATTTTCCTGACCGCAAACGATATGGAAAGCGATATGTTAAAAGGCTTTGAGTTGGGAGCAGACGATTATGTGACGAAGCCGTTTCCGATCAGTGTATTCCGAAAAAAGGTTTCGGCTTTGCTGGGCCGCATCGAGAAGCAGACAGGCGGCGATTGCTACACAGACGGCACACTATTCGTCAATTTCACAGAATTGACCGCCACCCTCGCAGGGAATCCGGTTATCTTCACACCGATGGAATACCGTTTGTTAAAGGTGCTGGTGAGAAATCCGCAAATTGTTCTGACCCGGCAGGTACTTCTTGAAAAGCTGTGGGACGCAGATGAAAACTTTGTGGATGAACACGCATTGACCGTAGCGATCAGCCGCATCCGGGGAAAGATCGAAATAGACGGCCTGCAATATATCAAGACTGTCTATGGCATGGGTTATATGTGGATTGGGGGAATAAAGAAGTGAACGGGAGTAAACTTTCCATCAACCGGGCCTGTGCGGTGGGGGCAACCTTTTTAGGCTTGCTCTCCATCATGACCGTTACTGCGGCTTTTCTCTTTACCAGAAATCCGGCAATCGTGTGGCTGGGTCCGCTGTTTATCCTGCTGGTGTTCATCTGTGCAACTCTTTTCGTGGCCTTTCTGCGCCGGAAGCTGGTGTTGTTTTCGGACAGGTTGTGCGAAACAATAGACAATATGCTGGACGGGGCATCAGCCCCGCCGCAGGTCTATGAAGAAGAAAACCTGTTTTACAAAATCAATCACCGGCTTGTCCGTCTATATGAAGTTATGCGAGAGAACCAGGAAAGCGTAGCAAAGGAGCGGGCCGATTTGCAGGAATTGATTTCCGATATTTCCCATCAGGTGAAAACACCCATTGCAAATCTCCGGATGGTAAACGCCACTTTGCTGGAACAGTCTTTGACAGAAGAAAAACGTCAGGAATTTTTACAGGCATCCAGCGGTCAGCTTGAAAAGCTGGATTTTCTTATGCAGGCCATGGTAAAGACCTCCCGGCTGGAAACCGGCGTGATTTCGCTGGACAGAAAGACGCAGCCGATCTACGATACCCTGGCGGCGGCGCTGGGCGGTATTCTGCTGAATGCCGAAAAGAAAAACATCCATGTCAGTGTGGATTGTCCGGCAGATATTGTGCTTGCACACGACAGGAAATGGACAAGCGAAGCCCTGTTCAACATACTGGACAATGCGGTGAAGTACACCCCGGCAGACGGCGGTATTCAGGTTTCCGTTCAAAGCTGGGAGTTCTATGTCAAGATTGACATCACCGATAACGGAAAAGGAATTGCAGAAAGTAGGCAAGGCATGATCTTCAAACGCTTCTACCGGGAAGAAGAAGTACACGACGTTGAGGGTATCGGTATAGGGCTGTATCTTGCCCGCGAGATCATCACCATGCAAGGCGGCTATATTAGGGTGACCTCAACTGTAGGCAGCGGCTCTACATTTTCTGTGTTTTTGCCATGTAAATAAAAATCTGAAATCTTATAGGGCTGTGACATTTCTGTAACAATTGGATGTTATGATAGTGGCCATGCAGACAAACTCATATTTGATAAGGGGAGGAGACCCAAATGCCAGAATTACGCAGCATTCCGCTCACATATAAAGAAGGTGTGTACAGCATTGTTGATTTTCGTAAGGACATCAACGGAGACGACGCGATCTCCTTTGACTATGACGCACAGTATCAAATGCTTACCTATGACATTCCTGTTGGGAAGGACAGGCGTGAGATGAACCTGTACAGCGTGCCAGAGGGAGAACTTGTTCGGACGCTGCGTGCCTTCTATGGCAAAGGCGGAATGCTTCAGAAGATTACGGCTATGCTTAAGGGCCGCGAAACGCTTTTGTACATCCGCTATGAAAACGAGGAAGATGCTAAGGAGAGAATTCGGAGATTTGCTATCCGAAATGCAAATGCCATAATTGAGCAGATCCAACAATGTACAGACGTTGTGGCAAGGCTTTTTATCGACTACTACTGTGACGGCGATAACATGGATTACCATGCAGTGATCGGCACCGCAGATCAGATGGAGACAGTAAGACGGAAATACCGCGACGAAGATGCCTGCGATAACTCCGGCGACTACCCGTCTGAATATATCGAAGGTGACAACAGGATGCTGATCACAATGGTACGCTGTGCCGAGGGCCATCCGTCAGAGAATTTCCAGTATGCCGTAGAAATCATGTCAAAGCATATCGAGAAACACGCTTTGGCAGCATTGCGCAAGACGGAGGATTTCAAATTTATCTGCGCGGAATACGATTAAGAAAAATGAGTGCAAATAGCAGAAAGGAGACTGTCATAATGAGTGAAAAACGGTATCAGATTTCCCCCATAGAGCTGGTTCAGTGGGCGGAACCTCTGTTTGGCTTTGGAGAGGGGAAAGCAACAGGGTTTTCCGAGAAGACCATCGCCTCCTATGAGGCGGCGGCAGGGATACGCCTTCCCGCTGCCCTGCGGGAATACTATCTCGCCTGCGGCAAAGCCAGCCTGAACTGTGCGCTGCATGAGATATTCATCCCGGACAAAAAGGCCAAACTCTTTAAGAAGCGCCTGACCTTCTCCTACGATCACATTGACGAGGACTTGGAGACGTTCAGCAAACCGGGGGAAGAGGATTATGAGGAGCTGGCGAAGATACGCGCCCTGCCCCGGGAGCGGTGGGGTGAGGTGACCGGCAACTATCTGCTGTTCTGGTGTGAAAATCAGGGCTGCTGGTATGCGGGCATCAAAGCGGAGGAT
>CAMJRV010000539.1 GCA_946408315.1 uncultured Bacillota bacterium
CATTTTCCATCATCTGATAATAGGACAGCCCCGCTTCGTCGGCTCTCCTCTCGATCTCCTTCATCTCTTCAGATGTGACCGTAATTCCACAAGCGGCATCCCTGCCGCCGATAATTTCCCCTCTCATGGCAAACCTCCGATTCACCCGGTAGATAAGATATTTAATTGTTACGATTCACAACCAAGAAGGCCGTGCTGTGAATCGTAATATTTAATTGAATTATACCATATTCTGCTACAAAAACCATTGCGAAAACGGCAGCTATAGGATATAATAAAGAAAATGTTAAACTTTAAACAAACTGTTCTGACGCCCGAAGGTTCGCCCTGAGGGGAAAGGCACAAAATAGAAAGAAATATCCGCATTGCTATTTTTGCGCCTTTTTAAGGCGCTTTTTTTGAGCACCTAATCACATTTGCAAAGCAAATGTATGATAGGTGCCATACAGAAATTGCCCGGCTTTAGCCGGAATGCAATTTTTCAGTTTCGCACCGAGCCATATTTTGCAGAAAATGCCATGTAGGCGCTATACAGAGAAGGAGGGATCAATTTTGTTAAAAGGAAAAAGTTTGCTGGAACCCATGGATTTTACGACGGAAGAACTGGAGGAGCTGTTTTTATTGTCGGACGAGATCATCGAAGCTCCGGAACGATATGCAAAAGTCTGCGAGGGAAAGCTTCTGGCTACCCTGTTCTATGAACCGAGCACAAGGACGAGATTCAGCTTCGAGGCGGCAATGCTGAGGCTGGGCGGCCAGGTCATCGGATTTTCCGAACCGAATTCGAGTTCCGTATCAAAAGGAGAGAGCATATCCGATACGATTCGGACTGTCGCCTGTTATGCGGACATGGCGGTGATGAGGCACCCGAAGGAAGGGGCGCCGAAGGTGGCGGCAGCCTGCACCGATATGCCCGTCGTCAATGCGGGAGACGGGGGGCACCAGCATCCGACCCAGACATTGACGGATCTTCTCACGATCCGCAGGGAAAAGGGAGGCTTTGAAAACATCACCGTCGGACTCTGCGGGGATTTGAAGTTCGGCAGGACGGTGCACTCTCTGATCAAGGCGTTGTCCAGATATCGAAATGTTTCATTCATCATGATATCTCCGGATGAGCTGAAAATTCCCGATTACGTCAGAAAAGAAGTTTTGATTAAAAATAATATCCCCTTTGAAGAGACGGGAAATATGCAGGAAGCGCTTCCGAAGCTTGATGTTCTCTATATGACGAGAGTCCAGCGGGAACGCTTTTTCAATGAAGAGGACTATGTGCGGCTGAAGGACCGGTATATCCTGGACGGATCGAAGATGAAGCTGGCAAAGGATGACATGATGGTGCTGCACCCGCTCCCCAGAGTCAATGAGATCGCCATAGAGGTGGACAGCGACCCGAGGGCGTTGTATTTCAAGCAGGCTCAGTACGGGATGTACGTCAGGATGGCGCTGATCATGGGACTGTTGGGAATCAAAGGTTAGTAAGTTGCGCGAAAAATCAATAAGCAGGGAGGTAAGGATATGGTAGTTATCGACAGCATCGGAAAAGGGATCGTGATCGATCACATCACGGCGGGAATGGGCATGAAAGTGATAGAATATCTCGACATCGACACGACGAAGGATACCGTCGCCGTCATCATGAATGCGGTGAGCAACAAGTACGGGCGGAAGGACGTTGTTAAAATCGAAAACGCGGCCGACGTCGATCTGACAGCATTGGGACTGATCGATCCCAAAGTTACGGTAAATTATATCGAGGATCACATCATTCGTGAAAAAATCCATATCACAGTACCGGAGAAGGTGGTCAACATCATAAAGTGCAACAATCCGCGCTGTGTGACCTCCATCGAACCGGGGGCGCCGCAGATTTTCCACCTCATCGACAGGGAAAACCGGGAATACCGGTGCGAATACTGTGACGATATCATCAGCATGAAAGGCGGGTACGGCAATGAATTTATACATAAGCAATGGGTTAATCGCTGATCCGGCAAACAAGCTTTCGTCTCTCGGCAGTCTGATCATCGAAGATGGGATAATCCGGGAAATCAGCCTCTATCAAAACGGAAGACCGGGGCCGGAGACGGCACCGCCGCCGGAAGGCGCCGTCATTCTTGACGCAGGCGGGAAATGGGTCGTGCCGGGGCTCATCGACATCCATGTCCATCTGAGAGAGCCGGGCTTTGAGTATAAGGAAGATATCGCAAGCGGATGCGCCGGCGCGGCAAAGGGCGGTTTTACCACGATCTGCTGTATGCCCAATACCGAGCCTGTCATCGACTCTTCTTATGTCGTACTGATGATCGACAGCAGGGCCAAAGAGGGAAACGGCGTTCAGGTGCTCAGCATCGGAGCGATGACAAAGGGCCAGGAGGGGAAGGAGCTTGCCGACTATGAAGCCATGGTTCGCACCGGCACCAATTCGGGCCTGTTGGCAGGAAGAGGGATCTGCGGCGTTAGCGAGGACGGAAAGACGGTGGCGGACAGTGAGCTGATGCTTGCGGCCATGAAGAGAGCGAAAGAGCTGGATCTCACCGTATTTTCCCATGCGGAACCGGAGGCGGAAATCGTGGAACGGGATCTGGCGATGGCGGAGGCTGTGGGCTGCAAGCTGCATTTCTGCCATGTCAGTGAAAAGAGGAGCATTGAGCTGATCCGTGAGGCAAAGGGTCGGGGCGTGCCGGTTACGGCTGAAACAGCACCCCACTATTTCGCCCTGTCCGGCGGAGATGTGAAGGGAGATCCCAATAAAAAGATGAATCCCCCGCTGAGAAGGGCAGAGGACGTGGAAGCGGTAAGGCAGGCGTTGAAG
>CAMJRV010000540.1 GCA_946408315.1 uncultured Bacillota bacterium
TTTCACCCGATAATTAACTCGACCCAGGGGTGACATTTTCAAAAGTTATTGACATTATTATAAGGAGAATCCCCGGGGCAAACTCTGATTGACAAAGAAACCGGCCTCGTATAGACTTTGTGTATCATTTGGAAAGAAAAAGGAGCGAAACAGGAGGGCGATATTTTGGAAAAATATGATCTGATTGTTGTAGGAAGCGGCGCGGGCCTGATGGTCCTGGAAGCGGCGCTGAGCCGGGGTCTGACCTGCGCGATTGTAGAGAAATCCAAGTTTGGGGGAACCTGCCTTACGAAGGGCTGCATCCCCTCGAAAATGCTCGTATATCCGGCGGACTTCATTCGGGAAGCGGAAACCTCCCGGAGATTCGGCGTTCAGGCGGGACCCCCGACTGTGGACTGGGATGCCGTTTCCGACAGAATGTGGGAGCAGATCAACTTCCATAAAAAAATAGAAGAAAACCTGAAAAAAATCCCCAACCTTACGGTCTATCAGGGGAGCGGGACGTTTCTCGGGCCGGATCGCATGGAAGTCCGCTATGACGATGGTCGTCAGCCGGATGTGATTTACGGTGAGAAGTTTGTCATCGCTGCCGGGGCCAGGAGCTTTGTCGCGCCGATTCAGGGGCTGGAAAGCGCCGGTTACCTCACCTCGGAGCGCTTTTTCGGAGATGGGTTTCCCGCAAAACCGTGGGAGAGCATCGTGATCGTGGGAGGCGGCGCCATCAGTGCGGAGTTTGCCCATATCTTTTCCGCCTTTGGGACGAAGGTCACCATCGTAGAGCGTTCGAACCGGATTCTGGCAAAAGAGGAGGAGGAAATTTCCGGCTTTGTTTCCGGACAGTTTGAAAAGAACGGCATTCGGATTCTGACAAACAGCGCGGCGCTTCTGGCGTCGAAGGACGAGCATGGAAAATCTCTCACCGTGGAGAACCAACTGACCGGGGAAAAGACGACTATATCCTGTCAGGAAATTTTTATTGCCTCCGGCGTCCGGTCCAACGGCGACACCCTGGCCCTGGAAGAAGCCGGGGTCGAGACAGACCAGAGGGGCTGGATCGTTACCGACCTCTATCTGGAAACCTCTCAAAAACATATCTGGGCGGATATCAACGGAAAATATCAATTCCGCCACAAGGCCAACCACGAGGCCCAGGTCCTGATTGAAAACCTCTTTTCCGGCGAGGAAAAGAAGGAAGTCAACTACAGCATCGTGCCCTGGACTATCTTTACCCATCCTCAGGTAGCCCATGTGGGCATGACGGAAGCGGAGATCAAGGAAAAGGGAATCGCTTACCGAACCGCCAAGAACTATTACTCCGAGGTGGTGGGAGGCCGGGCCATGGGTTATCGTGACAGTGACGACGACAACGGCTTTGTCAAGATGCTCGTGGGAGAGAATAAAAATATTTTGGGTGTTCACATTGCGGGGCCGCAGGCATCTGTTCTGGTGCAGCCCTTTGTCTATCTGATGAACGCCGGATACCGGTGCGGCAAGAATCTGGAGAAAGCGGTGACGGCCAAAGAGATCGAGGGTCTTCGTCTGCTATGCCCCCATGTGGGAAGCTACGCCCCCATCAACGATTCCATGGTTATTCACCCCTCTCTCAACGAGCTGACCGCTTGGGTGTTTGAGAAACTTTGATGAAATGGCGAAATGATCGCTGAGGAAAATTTGTATATAAAAATAGGAAAAGCAGATCCCATTCGGATCTGCTTTTTTCATGTCGTCATCGATCGTTCATCATCGATCGTTTTGTGTTAGCTCCCCGCGTACTGCAGCAGCTCTTTTGCGGTGTTGGAGTCGATTGCGAGGGTATTGACCGCTTCTGCGTGGATTGCGCCGATCAGCGGCGGTATCTTCTTTTCGGAGCAGATGGCTACGCAAGAGATGCGGGCTTTTTTCAATACCGGCAGGGTAACGCTGATAGTCCGTTCATCATAACCGGCGTCAATGATATTTCCGTCGATATCGATGAATCTGGAACAGACGGCGCCTACGGAACCTTTTGATTTCAGAGTTTCGAGGTCCTCCGAAGAGAGATAGCCCGTATGATAGAGGCAGTTATCGTCACTGACAAGGCCGATGTTGATAAAGGCCACATCAATATCGTTGATCAGCGCCAGAACAGAGCTGATTTTTGAATCATGGGACAAAAGGTCCACAATGATGGGGCTCTCCACGATAACGGGACAGGGCAGCGTGATCTGGGACGATACGTCCAGACGCTGGCCGAACTGGCGAATAATTTCGTAAGCGTAGTTTGTGTTGTCCGCATTGTCGAGATTTCCGGCAATCTGAACGATGCTCGTGTTCGGAAAGCTGGAACGCGGTACGTTTTTCGCAATCTCAAGCAGCGTATATCCCCAGGAGATCCCGATCTGATCTCCGTCTCTGATCAGTGATGTGAAATAGGGGGCGGCGGCTTCCGTCGTCACCTTCAGGTTTTCGGTCTCATCATAAGAGGGAGAGGGGACTACCAGTACATTTTGCAACTGGAACCTTTCTTTGATCGTTTGGGCTAAAAATTCGACGTCATCGTCGGATCTTCTGTTCAGGCTGATGGTTACGATGTTCCTCTCTCTGGCCTTGGCAAGCAGTCTGGAGACTTTTGCCCGGGACAGGTTAAACGTCTTTGCAATATCGGACTGGTTCAGGTTGTCCAGATAGTAGAGCTTTGCGATTTCATATAACAGATCGTCATTTTTGATCATATTCTTAACGATTTCCTTTCATCGAGATAAACCATGTAAATATTTTACACGATAAATATATACAAAAAATGAACATTTGTCAATTGATTC
>CAMJRV010000541.1 GCA_946408315.1 uncultured Bacillota bacterium
ACCCTCCCGGATCAGCCGTTCCGGATCGCGCTCTCTTTCCTTGAGTCTGGACCAGATTTCCGGTACCAGCATGGAAATATCATGATCGATCCGAAGTCCCGGTCCGATGTGCCCCGCGGGGGTCGTAAACACGTTGTAATCTCCCAGCACATACGACAGGAGAGCGCTGTTCAGATCATAAACGGGCAGCAGCATGTTGAACGGCCCCTTCGTCAGTGCGCCTTCCGATCCGGCTCCCGTGGTAGACGGTGATTTTCCTGTCAGGCTGCTGATGAGGTCCATAAAGAGCTCCGGCAGTTCCTGATAATGGATCGGGTTGTATACGCTGAGGGGCGGAACCTTCTTTCCTCCCTCTTCTCCCGGCGGATTGTTGCGGCGGCCGGGCAGCACGGCGTTGACCGGCATAAGGACCGGCTTATCGAGAGGAATCCTTCTGGCAAGCCGCTCGCCTACCTCCGCAAGATAGGTCTTCATCGGATTTTTGAAATCGGAGCGGTGCTCCAGATATCTAGGATTCTTGCTCCGGGCTCCGTCCACGATCCTGGATTCCGACGATACGACACAGTATTCATCGCTGCAATTGCAGTCCAGGAACGATTCGATATGGTTTCTGACCGGTTCCGTATAGGCGATATATCCCATGACGTCGTTTTTCAGCTCGGCTGCATCCTCCTTGGTGAGGGGCTGGAAGTTGGTGGCAAACAGGTTGTTGCTGGAAAGATCGCTCTCCGCCTGTTTGTCATAACCCTTGTGCACGGCGTCGTCCGGCCTCTGGAAGAAACGGTACTCGCAGTTGGCGGCAAATTTATAGCTGTCGTTCGTATACTGATCATTCAGATTTGACAGCTGTGCCGCCGGGATCAGGACAGACGCGGTGATATCGTCCTCCATCTGAATCTTCTCACTCGGCATGAAGTCCATGCGAAGCTTGAATATCCTCCAGACCTTGCCGTCCCGGAAGCCGACGCGCAGGTAACTTGGACGGATCTTCCGGTTGTCAAACTTCAATTCGTTGCCGGGCTTGCCGTTGATCATATCGACGGAGAAATGCTTTCTCCAGTCGTCTCCCCAGGAATTTCTGTAGAACCGCTTGACCAGGAAGACCAATGATTTCACGTGGTTCGGAATCGATTCGATATATGCGTTATATTCATCCGTATAGAGGGGCGAGGGCGTCAGCAGCTTGATCACTGAGCCCAGCGTCCTGTCGATAGACAGGATCGGCCTCGCCGGACGGTTTCTCTCCGGATCGGCCTTCCAACGGTGACGGTAGTCGTAGTTGAGGATCTCTTCCACATTGTCCAGATCCTTTTCCAGGTCGTTTACGTAATAGGTGCCGTAGATGATGGAATTGCTGATGGACTTTGAAATCTCGGATTTCCCGCCGCCGGAAACCGTACACGGCTTATGGCAGAACGTCCCCTCCGCTTCCGTGGAGACCAGCTTCCACATCGGAGCCTCTGGATGCTTTTCCAGATAAATTTTCTCTCCGTTGGGCAGGACGTAATAATAGCCGGGCAGCAGCTTCAGTTCTCTCTCCTGCCCCTCATACGTCCAATGAATTTTATTTTTATATAAGTCGATCTTGATATCTTCCGGCAGATAAATGATCTGACGGTTGACTTTATCGATGCCATAGTGGTCTTCCTGCAGATCCATCAGGCTGCCGTACTGTTCCAGCACCTGATCGAAGCAGTAGCCTTCCAGGCTGGCGTCTTCTATAGCGTTGTAATGAATCCCGAGGTTCCTCTGGGGGTAGGCGACGGTACCGCCTGCATGTTCTTCCTCCACATTGCCGAACAGGTTTGCGGCAAAGCTGATCTGGGTTTTGATTTCCTTTTTGGAGTAGCCGTAATAGTTATCTGCGATCAGGGTCACCACCACGCCGCTTTGGTCGCGGCAGGTCAGCTTGAACGCGTTGCCGTCGTTATACAGCTCGTTTTCATCCCGATAGCACATGCCATCCCGGCGCTGCCGCTCCGTCGCGTCGTCGTAATGGGGCAGGCCCAGGTCGATCTTTCGCATCTGAGGCAGATGGGGAGCCAGCAGAATATATCCCGTATGCCCGGACCACTTATTGACGTCCAGACCGGCGTCGTTGCTGTGGAAGCTCGGATCTCCCATGTTGCCGAATACAGATTCGATAAAGTCCAGGTTGGATACGAAGCTTCCCGGCGCCACAAAGAGGATCTCCATCCGCTTCTCTTCCAGCACTCCCGGCACTCTCGGCGAAACGAGAGGGCGGATCATCAGAGAGACGAAGGTCTTCGCCTGCTCGGGCTGATTGATGGTGAACGGAAGCAGCTTCAGGTCCTCCGGCGGATTGATGGCCGCTTCGTAAAGCTTCAGAAAGGCTTCCTTCGGCACTGCCTTTTTGTCATAGGGAACAGGAAGTCCCCCCTCTGCGATATGAAAGGAGCCCTCGGTAGTCCTCCTGTCGTTTCTCGGGTTATTCAGAACACCCTGCTTAATGCGGTAGCTGTTGATATACTCATTGCTGAATGTGTTTCCATCCGGCGGAAGCGACATTTCCCTCGCCAAACCGTAATGATCCAGGGTAAGCGAATCGTCGACGACCTTGGGAGGGTTCGCGCTGTCGCCGAAATAACCGGCGAAAAACTGGTTGATGCGCTTATAGATTCCCACCTCGTTGACGTCGACCATCCTTTTTTTCTCTTTATAATCCTTGATAATGTCTTCAAAGAGATCGATAAAATACGCTCCGGTTTCACTTTCACCGTTCTCGGAACGATAAATAGGCAAGCCGAGGGATGCCAATTTAAAATTAATATATTGAAC
>CAMJRV010000542.1 GCA_946408315.1 uncultured Bacillota bacterium
ATCTTGAACTGGACCCGAAAATCAGTTGGGCCTTGAGAAATATGGACAGATTTCCTGTTGAGATCAACAAGGCGTCGCTGGATGAACTGCTGCGGGTGCCGGGGATCGGAACTACTTCTGCCTTGCGGATCGTGCGGCAGAGAAGGCTGGCCTCCATTCAGTTTGACGATCTGAAAAAGATCGGGGTCGTCGTCAAACGGGCCAGATACTTCATCACGTGCCGGGGCAAATATTACGGAGGAGCGGATGCGGGGCCTGAACAGATTAAAAAGGAGGCCCTTTCCTCAGACGACATTCGGAAAAGGCTATTGCCGATAGACGATAATGTCCAGCTATCCATGTTCAATCCTTTGGCGCCCCAATTGGGGGCGAACGGAACCGTTGGATCGCTGTGGGAGAGCGGAACTGTTGGATCGTTGGGGGCGAACGGAACCGATGGCGTGTTGGGCGCAAAAGGGGCCGCCGGTCTGGAGGCTCTTCTCCATGATTGATTATCTCTATGACGGCACCTTCGAGGGCTTTCTGACCTGCATCTATTCCCATTACTATGAGGATAAGGCGTCCGGGATTTATCAGAGGGATAGCTATCAGTCCAGCCTGTTTTCCGATTGGCGCGTCGTGGAAACGGACGGAAAGCAGTCTGCGAGGGTGTACGAGGCAATTCAAAACAAGATCTCAAAGGAGGACCTGCGCCGGATTTACCGCGTCTTTCTGTCCTCCGATCCGGAGAAGGAAAACAAGCTGCTGAATTACGTCCGGCTTGGATTCAAGGAGGGCTCGGGAATCTCTCTGCTTCACAGCAATCCCATCGTCTTTGCGGTGCAACAGTGCGAACATAAGGTTTCTGCCGAAGTTCACCGGCTTTTGGGCCTGGTGAGATTTTCAGCGCTGAAAAGCGGCGCCGGCGGAAACGGCGGACAGGAGGTGCTCTACTGCCTGATCGAGCCGGACCACGATATTTTGGAGCTGATTGCCGGCCACTTCGCGGACCGGCTGAAAAGCGATCCGTTTATCATTCACGATAAAACGAGGGATAAGGCCGTCTTCGCCCAGGGCGGCAACTGGTACCTCTCGGGGTTTTCGGAGAAAGACCTGCCGGAGTTCGGCGTCGGAGAACATGAATACCGCGACCTCTGGAAAAAATATTTTGAAACAATTGCGATCCGGGAACGGATCAATCCGAGCTGCCAAAAGCGATTTATGCCGGTCCGGTATTGGAAAAATTTGACGGAACTGCGTTGAATGTTTTCAAATTTGTGTTAAAATGATAATAGATTATCAAGTCCGGTATGATTTACACAATAAGGCGGTGGTAGGTAAAATGGACGACAGGCTTAAGAAGCTGATTTCGAAAAGCAAGCGGATCGTATTTTTTGGAGGTGCGGGAGTTTCTACGGAGAGCGGCATTCCTGACTTCCGGTCGGAAGACGGGCTGTATCGGACGCAGACGGAATACGGCCATTCCCCGGAAGAAATCCTCAGCCATTCTTTTTTTACGAAAGATACGGAAACGTTTTATCGATACTATAAGAGCAACTTGCTTTATCCCGACGTGAAGCCGAACCCGGCCCATTACGCGCTGGCAAGGCTGGAAGAGAAGGGAAAGCTGAAAGCTGTCGTTACGCAGAATATAGACGGCCTGCATCAACTGGCCGGAAGCAAGAAAGTGTTTGAGCTGCATGGATCGGTGCTCCGGAACCACTGTACCCGCTGCCACACCTTTTATTGCAGCGAATATATCATGAAGCCGAAAAGCTGCGCCGATGAGAGCCATCCCGGCAGCAGTATCCCAAGATGCATTAAATGCGGCGGCATCATAAAGCCTGACGTCGTTCTTTATGAGGAATCTTTGGATCAGGAGGTCATGGAAGGCGCAATCGAAGCCATTTCCAAGGCCGATCTCCTGATCGTCGGAGGAACGTCTCTGGTCGTCTATCCGGCCGCCGGTCTGATCCATTACTTTCACGGAGACAATCTGGTCCTGATCAATAAATCGGAAACTCCGTATGACCAGAAGGCAAGTCTGGTCATCCATGACGCTATCGGAACCGTATTAGGTTAAAAGCAAGACAAAGAGGCAAAAATAATAATATGCCGAGCAGGTATGTCTTCGTAGGAAACCGTTGGAGCTTCAGGTGAACTGTAAGCGACCGTGTTTCCGAGGAGATATACCTGCTCGGCATTTTCTATGCCATTTATGCCTTTTTTATTCCTTCCAATTCCTCCAGGGAATGGACGATCCCGACGACGTTGGTGATCGGCAGGGCGAAGGAGAGCCCTTTGCCTTCTGTCTTGAGCCCTGCGGCGGCGACGATGGAGTGCATGATCGTCTGGGTATCCTCGTGCTTTACCAGGTTCAGGACAACCTCTTTTTCCGGCTGGATGGAGATGGCAAAGAATTTTTCCACCTCGTGTATCCCGGTTCCGCGTGCGTAAAAGACGGTTCCGCCGTGGGCGCCGGCCGATCTTGCCGCGTCAATTACCTGGTCGGCAAAGCCGCGATTGACTATCGTCATGATTAAACTAAATTCTCTCTGATGATCCAAGTGATTGCACCTCTTTCATTAATGATGAACCCATAGTTTCATTTATTCGTCTTTCAGATCTTCGCATGGGCAGAAAATGCCGACGATATCATCGATGGGCAAGGAAAATGTCAAGCCCCTGCCTTCCGTTCCAAGTCCTGCGGCTACTGCAATGGCCTGCATGACCCGATCGACGTTCTCATGCTTGACCACGTTGAGGACGATCTCCTTTTCCGGCTGAATCGAGATGGAGAAGAACTTTTCCACTTCGTG
>CAMJRV010000543.1 GCA_946408315.1 uncultured Bacillota bacterium
CGACAGAGCCTAAACAAAGCAGTTTAATGGCCAAAATACTTCGCCTGATCGGAATTCCGGTGGCGTTGACATTTTGTGCCGCGTCAGTCATCTTGCTGTTTACGGTCAGCCAGTCTGTGTCCGAAATAGCAACAAAAGAACTGACCGCTAATTCCAAAGCCGTATCAAACCAGATCGAAACATATTTCACGAAGTATCTGGAGGTCACAAGGCAGATGGCAACCAACCCGGATATTGAAGCATTAATGTTGGAAACCACGAAAGGGGTCGCCTTCACGGATGCCCCCACTTTTCCAAAAGTCCAGGGGTTCCTGGATAATGTGCAGGCGACAGATACCGATAATATTGTCGTATCATGGATTGCGGATTTCGACTCCAGCCAGTTTATTCAGTCTGATGAGGCGATGTCGGATTCCACATACGATGTAACCAGCAGAGCCTGGTATCAGGATCTGCAGATAAAGAAAAAACCATTTTTCACAGAGCCTTATGTGGATGCCGTTACCAAAAATATCATTGTGAGCGTAGTATGTCCCCTGTTTAAGTCCGGTACAACGGATATGATCGGCGCTACCTGTCTTGACATTTCTATCACGCAGATCAAGAAAATGCTTGAGGATAACAAAATCGGAGAGACCGGTTTTTACATTCTGACGACGGACAAGGGCACGATATTTCACCATCCCAACGAAGAGTATGATAATTTGAACGTATCGGAAACGAAAATGTCTGAGAATATCATTGCGGCTCTGACGGAGAAAACGGCAGGGAGCATTGAATACAGCACGGACGGAACAGCAAGCTACGGTTATGTTTCAAACGTAGGGGACAGCGGATGGGTGCTGGCGACCGGACTGCCGGAAAAAGAATTCAAGGGCGCTTATTCTGCCGTACAAACAACCATGCTGCTCATTTTCGCGTTTACGCTGATTCTGATCGCAGGATTGATAGTCTTTGTATCCAGAAGAATAACGAGGCCGATCAAGGAGCTTGCGGCAGTAGCAAATAAGCTTGCCGTAGGGGATCTTAACACAGACACAGTAATAAAGCATGAGGTTCCGCAGGATGAGGTAGAGGAGCTGTCGATAGCGTTCAAAAAAGTAATTGAGAATACGAAGGAACAGGCGGAGGCAGCCCGTCAGATTTCAGAAGGGAACCTGTCTGTTGATATCAAGCCCAGATCGCCGGAGGACGTACTCGGGATCAGCATGGAATCGGTTATTGCCACGCTGAAGGACTTGTCCACAGAAACGGAAAATATGATCGAGGCCGCAATTGGGGGCAACCTGGAGACACGAGGAGACGCCGACAAATTCAAAGGTGAATTCAAGACCATCGTTTCCGGCTTCAACCAGACTCTTGACGCGATCACCGGACCGCTTTCCGCAGCGCTCCCCTATATCGAGAAAATTGCAAACGGGCAGGAGCTTGAAGATCTGGACAACCCCTATCACGGCGTATACGGAGCATTGATCGACAACCTGATTTCAGTGAAAAACTCTCTTCAAACACTGATAGAGGAATCGGCCAAATTGACGGCGGCTACGGCGGACGGAAATCTGTCCTATCGTGCTGATGCGAGCAAGCTGAATGGAAGATATGTGAGCATAGTAAGCGGATTCAATGAATCCCTGAATTCCGTCATAGGCCCGATGACCGTTGCGGCGGGTTACATAGAGCAGATCGGTAAAGGAAACATTCCTGAAAAAATCACGACTGAATATAATGGGGATTTCAACAATATCAAGAACAGCATAAATTCATGCATTGACGGGCTTGATGGGCTGGTTGAAGGACGTGACGTGCTTGCAGCCATGAAGGATAACGACTATACAAAGAGGGTAAATGGTTCCTATAATGGCATATTCTCTGAAATAGCCGATTCGGTCAATGCGGTCTCCACTCAGGTAAATCACGTCGTTAAAGCCCTGAACGATGTGGCGGATGGAGATTTGAAACAGTTAGACGAACTCAGAGCTGCCGGAAAAAAGAGCGAAAACGATACCCTCATGCCGACAGTCATTAAAATGCTGGAGACAATCAAGGCGCTGGCAGATGAAACAGCCGTACTCTCTGCGGCGGCGATAAGCGGAGCCCTTAACACTCGCGGAAAAGCAGAAAAATTCAGCGGGGAGTACGCAAACATCATTAACGGGATCAACGCGACGCTGGATGCGGTAACCGCACCAATCGTCGAGTCGGCAAAGGTCCTGGAAGAGGTGGAGAAAGGAAACCTGGGAGTCACCGTAACAGGAGACTACAAAGGGGAGCACGCCATCATCAAAAATGCGCTCAATAAAACAATTGAAAATCTCCGAAGCTATATCCTGGAGATATCCAGCGTCCTGGCAGAGATCGGAAACGGAAATCTGGACCTTGCCATTACAGCGGAATACACTGGAGATTTCGTGAAGATTAAGGATTCGCTGAATAGCATTATTGCTTCACTCAGCGAAGTCTTAGGAAACATCGGCGAGGCTGCGGAGCAGGTCAATTCCGGAGCCAGGCAGGTATCCGACGGCAGCCAGGCGTTATCTCAGGGCTCGACCGAACAGGCAAGCTCCATAGAAGAGCTCTCAGCCTCCATAGCCGACATCGCTTCCCAGACGAAGCAAAACGCCGTAAACGCCAATCGGGCCAACGAGCTGGCGAGTGAAGCGAAGACATTCGCAGAGCAAGGTAACATTCAGATGAGATCGATGCTTGATTCCATGACCGAAATCAATGAGGCGTCCGCCAGCATCTCAAGGGTTATCAAGGTTATTGACGATATTGCGTTCCAGACCAACATTCTTG
>CAMJRV010000544.1 GCA_946408315.1 uncultured Bacillota bacterium
TCCCAAGCGCATCCGATCTCTCACGAGAGGCGTGCTGCCGCTGCTGGGGCTCATCGGCGTATATTTCGGCCTGATCATACTCCAGCCCAACCTTTCTACGGCGATCACCATCAGCGGCATCATCATAGGCATGATGTTCGTGGCCGGATTGAACATATTCTATCTTGTCGGGACCGTCGGAGCGGGAGCCGTCGGAATCACGTTTATGATCCTCACAGACGAAGGCGGGTACCGGCTGAAGCGGCTGACCAGCTTTTTGGACCCCTTCCAGGACCCTCTGGGAGACGGCTACCAGGTCATACAATCCCTGCTGGCCCTCGGCTCAGGCGGGCTTTTCGGCGTGGGACTCGGCAAAAGCATTCAGAAAACTCTTTATCTGCCGGAACCGCAGAACGATTTTATCTTTGCCATCATCGGAGAAGAGCTGGGATATATCGGATGTCTGGTACTGATTGCAGTTTATATCATATTAATCTGGAGAGGAACCCATATCGCGCTGAACGCGCCGGATATGTTCGGCACCCTGCTGGCGTCCGGCATCACGATCATGCTGGCGATCCAGGTGGTTCTCAATATCGCGGTCGTAACGTCATCCATGCCTCCTACGGGCATCACCCTGCCCTTTGTGAGCTACGGAGGGAACGCGCTGATGCTGTTCATGGGCTCCATGGGAATTCTGCTGAATATTTCAAGGCATTCTGCGAAATGAAGTCAGAGTGCACACAAGACATTTAGACATTTAGTTGCGCAGGAAATAAGGAGGTAATCAATGAAGGTAATCATGACCGGCGGCGGCACCGGAGGCCATATTTATCCAGCCATCGCCATTGCTGACAAGATCAGGAGAAGGCATCCCGATGCGGAGGTCCTGTTTATCGGAACGGAACGGGGCATGGAGAAGGAGCTTGTACCGAAGAACGGTTATGATATCCGCTTTATTACCGTCAGCGGATTCCACCGGAAAAAGCCATGGAGAAACGTCAAGACGGCGGTGGACCTTTTCAAAGGAAACGGACAGGCAAAGCAGATCATCAAGGAATTCAAACCGGACCTGGTGATCGGAACCGGCGGCTACGTCTGCGGTCCCGTGATCCGGGCCGCACATAAAAAGGGAATCAAAACATATATCCATGAGCAGAACGCGCTTCCGGGCGTGACGAACAAGCTCCTGGAGAAATATGTGGATCAGGTATTCATAAGCTTTCCCGAATCCAGGGAATATTTCAAGGAACAGAACAAGCTTGTGGTGACAGGAAACCCCATACGGAAAAGCTTTCTGCTCTGCGGCATGAGCCACAGCAGGGAAAAGATGGGGATCGGTTCCGGCGAGTTTGTGATCCTGTGCTTCGGCGGAAGCCTGGGAGCCGGAAAGATCAACAGCACCATGATCCATGTCATCGAAGCGGTCAGCGGGATGCCGGATACGAGACTGTATTTCATTACAGGGAAGAATTATTACGGTAAGGTGCTTGCGTCTTTAAAGGAACGGGAAATCAACCTGGAGGACAACATAAATATATTGGAGTATGCAGATAATATGCATGAATATCTGTCCGCCGCCGATCTGGTGATCAGCAGGGCGGGCGCTCTCACGGTTTCCGAGATCACTGCCTGCGGAAAGGCGTCGATTCTCATCCCTTCCCCCAATGTGACCGGAAACCACCAGTTCTTTAACGCCAAGGTCGTCGCCGATCAGGGCGGAGCGATCATCATCGAGGAAAAGGACCTGTCTGATGAAAAGCTGCTGGGCACGGTCCTGCGGCTGAAAAACAACAAGGAGGCGCTGAACGGCATGTCTGCCGCAAGCGCAAAGATCGGTCGGATGGACGCGGTAGATGTAATTTACGACCATCTGGGCCTTTGAATGAGTTGTAACACCTTTAGCGGGAATTCATATTATGATTAAGAGCAGCTCGCTCTTAATACGCAAATAATGCGGAATTCAACATTCTGCGGAGGTGTAATTCTTGTGGAGCAATTTCGTATCAACGGTGGTGGAAAGCTGACCGGCGAATATGAGCTTACGGGAGCGAAAAATGCAGTGCTTCCAATCCTTGCCGCAACCATCGTTACAGGGAACGAATGTAAAATAAAAAGCTGTCCCGACCTATCCGATGTGCAGACCATGTTTGCCATATTGAGGGAGCTTGGATGTAAAATCACGAAGGAAGAGGACGGAGTAGTCATCGATACGGCGCCCATCAGTTCCTATACCATACCGGAGCATCTGATGAGAGAAATGAGATCCTCGGTATTTTTAATGGGACCTATGATCGCCAGATGCGGAAAGGTGATCTTATCTTATCCCGGCGGCTGTGAGATCGGGCTTCGTCCCATCGATATCCACCTGTCCGCCCTGAGAAAACTCGGCGTAACGATAAAGGAAGCCCATGGCTTTCTGGAATGCACAGCCGACCGTCTCGTAGGAGGAAGAATCATACTGGACTTTCCAAGCGTAGGCGCAACGGAGAACGTCATGCTGGCCGCGACGGCAGCAGAGGGAGAAACGAGAATCATAAATCCTGCCAAGGAACCGGAAATTGTCGACCTTCAGAAGTTTCTGAATGATTGCGGGGCCGAGGTCAGCGGAGCGGGGACCGGAGAAATCATAATAAACGGCAAAAAATCATACCACGAGATGGAACATAAGGTAATCCCCGACAGAATTGAAGGGGGTACCGTCTTAGCGGCAGTGGCCATTACGGGCGGCGATATCGTCCTCAGAAACGCCATTCCGGAACATATGAGTATGATTTTGTCGAAGCTGAAGGAAGCCGGTTGTAAAATC
>CAMJRV010000545.1 GCA_946408315.1 uncultured Bacillota bacterium
CAAATGATCCGATCATGAATCCGAAATATGCTTTTTCAGATTCTGTGATTGGTTGTCATGATATGGCAGCGACGGTTTTGCGTTTTCCATCATTCTTGCGGTTTGGGCGTCATTTCCGCTCTGCAGCGTCTGATGCCCGATTGCACTGTACAATTGTCTGGTGGCATTTCCGTCGTCTTCCATTTGCGCAATCGCAGGATCGGAATCGGTTCCGCCTTCTGCCATCAGTCGGTCAGCCGTCTTCGCAATCTCCAAATCCTCTTTTTTCTTTCGTATCTCTTCCAGTTTCTTCAATCGTTCGTCCATTTTATCCCCTCCTGGTCATAATATAACCAGAAGAAAGGCGACTATGTATTTTTCGCGGTACTCAAGTAAAACGCATTGATAAAAGAAATCACCGACACGGCTATGCTCAATCCCGTCATCACCGGAATGGTGAGCGAGCTGCAGGCACATTCCGGGCTGCACGTCCCGTCGCAGAATCCGATGATGATCCTGGACATCAGCAGGGACAGGATTCCGATAAAACCCAGCGCAGTGCTGATTCCCACCCTTATTTCCCGGGCTTCCACAAGCGCCAGCAGAATGCCTAGAAAAACGATCAGCACGCCGACTCCAAACTCCGCTTTTGCTGCCCAGACGCAGCCCATCTCCATGTGCCGGCAATAATCGCTGACCGTCAGTATGAAATTGGGCACACAGGCGATCAGCGCGCCCAGCAGAACGGATGAAATTCCCATAACAACTCTGTTTATCAATGATATCCCCTCCCGAACAAAACTTTTGTCCTGCGATTCTCGTATAATTTATTCTTTTCTTTACGCGAATATGTGTACAAACATAAAGTTTCTCCAGATTCTGCCGATATACTGTTTAACAGGTGTATCCCTCCTTTGACAACGTACAGCACGATTTGCAAGGGAGGTAAAAAGGAGGAGATCAAATGGTGAATGAGATTAATGTAAGCCAGAGATACGGCGCCGCCGGTGCTGCAAAAGCTTCCGGCGCGCCTGCCGCAGAGAAACCGTCGAAAGAATCGCAGCAGGAGCAAGCCGCAAAAGCCTCAAAAGTCGATACCGTAAATTTGGGGACTCATCAGGAAGAATCCGTCACTTATACGAATGTGGCGAGCAAGAAGCTCAGCGCTTCGGACATCGAGTCTTTAAAGGCTCAGGCCGATGCTGCCACGGAAAACCTGAGAAAGCTTGTCGAAGAGTTAATTCTGAAGCAGAATAAGAACTATAAAGCCTCTGAAGAAACTCCGCTCAAGAATTTGGTGGAAAACGCCGAGCTCAGTGTCGATGATATCGAAGCGGCAAAGCAGGCCGTCT
Source organism: uncultured Bacillota bacterium (assembly GCA_946408315.1). GTDB lineage: Bacteria > Bacillota > Clostridia > Peptostreptococcales > Anaerovoracaceae > Anoxybacterium. The sequence continues at coordinate 1,332 of CAMJRV010000545.1, forward strand.
CGGAGGATGGCGAGTATGGAGTAAAGGCGGTCAGCGACAGACTCGTGAAGTTTGCTATCTCCGTTTCCGGAGGGGACAAAGCCAAGCTGTCGGGACTGATTTCGGCAATTGATGAAGGCTTTGCCGCTGCAAAAAAAGCGTGGGGCGGAGAACTGCCGGATATCTGCCAGCAAACCTATGATGAAACGATGAGAAAGCTGAACGAGTGGGCAAAAGAAGAGGAAGCGTAATTCATATAAGGCCCGGAAACGGCGAGAACACTTTATTTCCGGGCCTTGTCCTCTCATTTTTTAAACTTTTTCTTCAACTTATACAATATGAATATTTACAAACCCCTGGAAAAGATGTATAATAGCATTCATCGGGGTGTGGCTCAGTTTGGTAGAGTGTTGCGTTCGGGACGCAAAGGCCGCCGGTTCAAGTCCGGCCACTCCGACCATTTTCTTTTTTTATGGCTAAAATTGAATAAGTTTTCGGGGTGTAGCGCAGCTTGGTCAGCGTGCTTGACTGGGGGTCAAGAGGTCCGGAGTTCAAATCTCCGCACTCCGACCAGAAAAGAAACCTGCAATTACTGTATTCTCAGTGCTTGCAGGTTTTTAATTTTTGGTTTTTGAATTTGCCATCTGGGTGTATCTGGCGACTTCTGGACGAAAATTTTCGTACAAATTTCGTACGCCACAGTCAAAGACGGGTCATCCCTGGGCCGATTTATATTTTTGTTTTCTGAGGCGCTCTTCTCGCTTTCCGTCCATTACACCAAGAGCATACGCACTCCATAGGGTCAGGGTTAGCCCGTTTTTCTCTAACCCCTCCCCAATATGCCTGAGAGCCGTTACTCTTCCGCGGGGATATTTCTGCATGAGCAAAACTTTTTCAACTTCATTATCCACCCTTTTGTCCTCCTTAAATACGTGCGCCAAAAACACTTCCGAAATTCCTGTCCTTTTACTATACAAGAACACATGTTCTTTGTCAATGGTTCTTGCGTAAGAATCCCCCTTGCCTTTCTATATATTTCAGAGAATATATAGTCTACAACTATATTATCCACAAGCACACTACCGATTATAATTGTTGCGAGGTGATGAGGCATGACTGTTGTAACAATTGATCAAATGCTCGATAAGCAGAACAGGACAAGATACTGGCTCGCGAAGCAGACCGATATTTACTATCCGAGCCTTGCGAAGCTTTGTAATAATGAGACCACTTCCATTCATTTCGATACTCTTGAAAAGATTTGTGATGCGCTGTGTTGTGTACCAAGCGACATTATGTTCCTACATATTTATTATTGTTTCGACAAAAAACGACAAACCCATAATACTTACGTTGAAATTAACCGTTTACATAATACCGGCCCCGGCAAATTAATCATTGCCAGGGCCATTTCTTTTCTCTCGGATTGTGCCGTCGGGTCTTTTTCCGACTCTTCATTAATTCCTTG
>CAMJRV010000546.1 GCA_946408315.1 uncultured Bacillota bacterium
CCGTAGGCGCCGATATCGATTATATCAAGGCGGAACAGGACGGCAGCGTTTACTATGTGGCAAAGGCGCTGGCAGATAAGGTCCTGGGAGCCGATTCCTATAAAATTCTGGCCGAAATGAAGGGTCAGGAGCTGGAATACCTGGAATACCACCAGCTTATGCCTTTTGTTCAGGTGGATAAAAAAGCGTTCTACGTTACCTGTGCCGATTACGTTACCATTGAAGACGGTACCGGTATCGTTCATACCGCTCCCGCTTTCGGTGAGGACGACTATAATACGGGGAAGCGTTACGGACTGCCCGTGCCGAATCCCGTAGACGAGCAGGGCCATTATACCGAGACCCCGTGGGCCGGCAGATTTGTGCTGGACTCCAATCTTGACGTGGACATCATCAAATGGCTTGCGGCGGAAAATAAATTATATGACAAAGAGAAGATGGAGCATAACTATCCCCACTGCTGGAGATGCAGCACGCCGTTGATCTACTATGCGAAGCCGAGCTGGTACATCGAAATGACGAAACTGAAGGATCAGCTTGTGTCCAATAATAATGAAGTGAACTGGTTCCCGGATTTCGTGGGAGAAAAGCGCTTCGGCAACTGGCTGGAAAACGTCAACGACTGGGCGATTTCCAGAAACAGGTACTGGGGCACGCCGATCAATATCTGGAGATGCGAGTGCGGTCACCTGGAGTCCGTCGGTTCCAGAAAAGAGCTGGTGGAGAAAGCCATAGAGACCATCGATGAAAGCATAGAGCTGCACAGGCCGTATGTGGACGACGTCCACATCAAATGCGAGAAGTGCGGCGGGACCATGTCCCGGATTCCGGAGGTCATGGACTGCTGGTTTGACAGCGGCGCGATGCCGTTTGCCCAGCACCACTATCCTTTTGAAAACAAGGAGAGATTTGACGACGAGCTGTTTCCTGCGGACTTTATCTGCGAAGGGATCGACCAGACGAGAGGCTGGTTCTATTCGCTGATCGCGATTTCCACCTTTATTAAGGGAAAGGCGCCTTACCGGAACGTGCTGGTCAACGACCTGATCCTCGACAAGGAAGGCAAGAAGATGTCCAAGACGAAGGGCAACACGGTAGATCCCTTTGCGCTCTTTGACAAGTATGGCGCCGATGCGACGAGATGGTATCTCCTTTATGTTTCTCCTGCGTGGTCGCCGACCAAATTTGATGAAGACGGCCTCGTTGAGATCGTCAGCAAGTTCTTCGGAACGCTGAAGAACGTATACAATTTCTTTGTGCTGTATTCCAATCAGGACGAGATCAATCCGAAGGACTTCTTTGTGGATTACAAGAGAAGGCCGGAACTCGACCGCTGGGTTCTTTCGAAATACAACCGGCTGGTCAGAGACGTAACCGAGGAAATGAACCACTACGACCATATGAAGTCGGTGAGAAAGATTCAGGATTTCGTGTCCGAGGATCTGTCCAACTGGTACATCAGAAGGGCGAGAAGAAGGTTCTGGGGCGAGGATCTGACAGAGGACAAAATGTCTGTCTACGCCACCACCTATGAGGTTCTGGTAGGGGTAGCCCAGCTGGCGGCTCCCTTTGCTCCGTTCATCACGGACGAGATCTACAAGAAGCTGACGGGAGAGGAGTCCGTACACCTTTCCTTCTATCCTGTGTCTAAGGAAGAATGCATCGATGAGACGGTGGAGGCCAGAATGGATCTGGTCAGAGAGCTGGTCGGCCTGGGCCGCGGCGCGAGAGAAAAGGAAAAGATCAAGGTGAGACAGCCGCTGCAGAAGATTCTGGTGGACGGCAAGTATGAAAGCCTGATCGGTGATATGACAGCGCTGATTACGGAAGAACTCAATGTAAAAGAAGTTGTTTTTGAAAAGCAGCTCGATCAATATATGAATTTCGGACTGAAGCCCAACTTCAAGGTCGCAGGTCCGGCGCTGGGAGCAAAGATCAAGGCTTTTGGAAGCGCTCTGGCGAACGCGGACCCGGTTCTGATCGTCGATCAGCTTGAGAGCCGCGGAGAGGCCTGTCTGATCGTCGACGGAGAAGAGACGATGATCGGAAGGGACTTTGTAGATATCCAGATTTCCGCGAAGGAAGGGTTTACGGTATCGATGGAAAACAACGTGTTCACTATCCTGGATACCACCGTTACGCCGGGATTGATTTCGGAAGGGCTGGCCAGAGAAATGATCTCCAAGATCCAGCAGATGAGAAAGCAGAGAGATTTCGAGATGATGGACCAGATCAAGATCTACTACAAGGGAGATGAAGAAATCAACGCTGCTTTCAAGGAGCATAAGGATTACATCATGAAGGAAACGCTGGCTGTAGAGCTGAAAGACATCGAATCGGAGTTGGTGGAATATGACCTCAATGGGCATAAGACGGGGATTGATGTAGAAAGAATTTAAACAAAAAATAATAAGCGCCCTGTCGTGGGGTATCCCCTTAGAAACCGCTCGCTCTTCAAATTTTCGGATTTTAATCTGAATGTAAATTTTCGAGCTCGGACGGTTTCCTATGGGCACACCCCACGGCAGGGCGCTTTTTAGTTGCTTTAATTCTTCAGGATTTCTTACGAGAATCCCCCGATAGGTGCTTTTGTTTTACTTTTGCGCCAACGGTTTCCTACGGAGACATACCGGCGGGCGCTTTTTTATTGCTTCAATTCTCCGAGGTGTTAGAAGAAGGCGCAGAGGACGTTGGTTGCGCATTTGCCGCACACCTCGCTGCCGGTGCTGTTGGGCCGGTCGCCGGAAGCGTCGACGTAGGAG
>CAMJRV010000547.1 GCA_946408315.1 uncultured Bacillota bacterium
TCGACAAAAGTTCCGTCGGCCAGCTTGACGCCGGACGCCTTTCCGTCGCCTGAAATTTCTTCGATTCCCGTATCGGTAATGACACGGATTCCCGTTTTCTCAGCAGCGGCTTTTAGAAGAGCCGAACCCTTCTCATCCAGCTGCCGGTTCATGACACACGGAGAAAGCTCGATCACCGTTACGTCCTTCCCTGCCTTCTTCAGCTCCCATGCGGCTTCCAGACCAAGGATTCCTCCCCCGATCACGGCCGTCTTATTGACCTGCTTCAGGACTTTCTGCAGCCTGTTTACATCCGCAAGGGAACGTATGGCAGAGACGCCTTCCTGCCCGGCTCCGGGAATCGGAGGAATAAACGCTTCCGCACCGGTTGCCAGAATCAGTTTGTCGAACGTTCTCGTCTCCCCGTTAGACAGGACAATTTCCTTGGAATCTTTTTTGATTTCCTGAACGGTAACGCCCAGGGTAAGCTTGATGTCGTTCTCCCGATACCATTCCTGCGGTTTAATATAGAAGTTGACGGGGTCGACTTCTGACAGAATCCCCTTTGTCAGCATCGGACGGTTGTAGCCGATGACGTCTTCCGCAGAAATGATCTCTATCGTACACTTTTTGTTTCTCTTTCTGATCTCTTCGCATGCTGTCGTTCCCGCCGCTCCGTTTCCGATGATGAGGAAGCGTTCCGCTTTCTCGGAAACGAAACCGGTGTCGGCGACCATGATCTCTTCAAACTGATCGGGACCCACACCGCAGACCGGGCAGGAGTCAGGGGCGTCTTCCCCTTCCGCTACATAGCCGCAGACGAGGCATTTCCACATCTTCACCGCCTTGACCGCCGGTTTTACGTTTTCCATGATCTTTCCTGCATCGACCGACGCGCCGAAGCCGTAACCGAACTCATAGGCTTCCTGAAGCTGTGCTTCGTTGGGCTTGAACCGAACCCGCAGGCCTTCGCCATAAAGCTTCATCCCAAGCTGCTTTAACCGTTCCATAATATTGGGAACGCCTTCTCCGCTCCATCCGTAGGAGCCGAAGGCAGATGCGATTTTCCGGCCATGGGTCTTTGCAAACATCGAGGTGGTCAGATCCCAGATCGGCTTCAGGGCTTCCCCGACAATCGTCGGAGTACCGAACAGAATCCCGTCCGCCCAGTACAGCTCATCCAGCACCTTGCCCTGATCGGCGTAAACCATGTCGTACAGTCTCACGTCGATATCCGCAAAGGCCTGAATCCCCTCGGTGATCTTCTTCGCCAGCATTTCAGTATATCCGTAAGCGGATACATAAGGAATGATTACCGTCTTTTTCGGATTCGGGTTCTTTTCCGTGGCCCATTCCCGGTACTGCGCTACGACCTCCATCGGATTCTCCGTCAATACCGGGCCGTGTCCGGTGAGGATCATATTGATCTGCAAGCCTTCTACCTTTTTAACGGCGTCCAGCGCAAAGGATTTGAACGGGGCGATGATCCCGTCAAAGTAGTATTTCAAAGCGTTTTGATAGTCGTCCCTGTTGGGAATAGCGTCGCTCGTCACGCCCTCCAGAGAATAATGGGCACCGAAGGAATCACAGGTCACCAGAAGTCCGTCCTCTTCCACATAGGTGAACATCGTATCCGGCCAGTGAAGATTCGGCGCCATGATAAATTTCAGCGTCTTGTTGCCCAGAGACAGCTTGTCTCCTTCCTTCACGACAACGCCGGCGAAATCCTTATTGCAGATTTCCTTCATGAAATTCATGGCGGCGGAGGTTCCGACGAGCTTCAGCTTGGGATTCAGCTCCAGCATCCTCTCGATGGTCCCGCTGTGATCGGGCTCCGTATGACTTAAAATAATATAATCGATCTCGTCGAGAGAAATGATTTCGGTAAGCTTGTCCAGATATTCGTCCGTAAATTTCGCCTTGGACGCTTCAAAAAGAGCACACTTCTCAGTGCCCTTCAGGACATAGGAATTGTATGATGTGCCAAACTCGGTTTCCATCAGAATATCAAAGACCCTCAGATCCGGGTCCTGATTTCCGACCCAGTAAAGGTCATTTTTCAATTGTTTCGTTTTCATTTTTCATCCTCCTATACGTGATAATATTACCCGTTCCCGTTAAATATTAAACAAAGCCGCCCTTACAAATTCCTGAAACAGCGGATGCGCCTGGTTGGGCCTGCTTTTAAATTCCGGATGGTACTGTACTCCCACAAAGAAGTCGTTTGCGGGGATTTCCACCGCTTCGACCAGCCTTCCGTCAGGAGAGGTCCCGGTGATGAGCATACCGTTTTTCTCCATCAGATCGCGGTATTCATTATTGAATTCATAACGGTGCCTGTGGCGCTCGTGTATCAGCTCCTTCCCGTAAGCTTTTTCCATCATGCTCCCGGCCTTGACGCGACAGGGATATGCGCCCAGACGCATGGTGCCGCCCTTGGGAATATCGCCGTATTGATCCGGCATAAAGTCGATGACGGAATGGCGGCCGTTTTCATCAAATTCGCTGGAATTGGCGTCTTTCAGACCCAGGACGTTCTGCGCGAACTCAATTACTGCGATCTGCATTCCCAGACAGATTCCCAAATATGGGATATTCTTTTCCCTGGCATATCTTGCGGCCGCTATCTTTCCCTGAATTCCCCGGTCTCCGAAACCGCCCGGAACGAGGATGCCTTTGCAGTCGCCGAGAAGGGCTTCCGCAGAATTCTCATCGACCTCTTCCGCATCGACCCATTTGATATTTACGACGCATCCGTTCTC
>CAMJRV010000548.1 GCA_946408315.1 uncultured Bacillota bacterium
CAGCAATCCTATGACTGCGAATTTGATCCATCATTGACAGGAGAAATTAAAATACCGCTGGGCAATATTCCTGTTCCGCCTCTCAGTGCAAAGAAGGTGATCGGCCGCAGAGCAGCCATGGAGCTGACAGAAAATACTGTGGTCAACCTGGGAATCGGCGTGCCCGAATACATTTCTGCCGTAGCCAATGAAGAGGGCATCGGCGATTATATGACATTAACCGTTGAAGCCGGCCCTGTGGGCGGTGTTCCATGCGGAGCAGCCCGGTTCGGAGCTTCCGTCAATCCTGAGTGCATCCTGAACCATCACGAGCAGTTTGACTTCTATGACGGCGGCGGCGTCGATCTGGCTTTCCTGGGCCTTGCACAGGCAGACGAGGAAGGAAACATCAACGTCAGCAGATTCGGCCCGAGAATTTCCGGCTGCGGCGGATTTATCAACATTACTCAGAACGCAAAGCGCGTATTCTTCTGCGGAACGTTCACCGCCGGCGGGCTGAAAATGACCATCGGAGACGGGGAACTGAAGGTTATCGAAGAGGGCAGAGAAAAGAAATTTATCAAAGCAGTTGAACAGGTTACGTTCAGCGGCGAGTATGCAAACAAGACCAACCAACCGGTTATGTATATTACGGAACGAGCTGTATTTGAACTTAGAAAAGACGGAGTATATCTGACGGAAATTGCCCCGGGAATCGATCTTCAGACGCAGGTGCTGGACTTGATGGACTTTAAGCCGAAAATGGATGGAGTACCAAAGCTGATGGACAGACGTATCTTCTGTGATGAACCGATGGGATTAAAATAACTGATAAGAGAAGAGAGACCTGGGAGGATTTCCCCTGGGAGCTCTCTTTTCTTATGTAAAAATTTCGGATAAAATATTTGGACCGATTGGAGCCTGGAAGTAGTATAATATAAGGTAATAGAAACGAAATCCTGTTGATTGCGGAACGGATTCGTTCCGGGGAGGTTGCCTTATGACGGAAAGACTGATTGAGCTGGATGAAATGGATGACGGATTTTTCGATGAACTGGAAGAAGAGGCAGAAGACCAGAAACGTTTTGCCGATGAACACGAGCAGTAAAAGGCCTCCGGTTAGGAATAACCGGAGGTTTTCAAGGAAGGAATTAAGAAGCAATTATGAAGCAACATACATACGGATATCTCTATGCACTGCTGGCGTCGTTCCTCTACGCGCTCGTCGCCATCATATCAAAGCATCTCATCCTGGGAGGCACGCATCCGTTTCAGATCACTTTCTATCAGTACGTATTTACGGTGCTGATTCTGGCCGCGTGGATTCTGATTCGAAACCCATCCTCATTGCGGCACGGCGCCAGGCAGATCCGCTCGTTTGCTCTGCTCGGGGTCGGAGGGGCATGCACCAACCTGTGTCTCTATTCCTCTTTGCAGCATCTTGACGCGGGGGTCGGCTCCATGCTGCTGTTTCTCCATCCGATTTTTATTACCGTATTTTTTGCTGTAACGAGATTAAAACCGATCCGGTGGATCAATTATTTCTGTGTCCTGATCGCCGTGTGCGGTGCAGCCATCGTCTTGGACGTTTTTTCCGATACGCTGAGCTTCTCCGCCGTCGGTGTTGCTTTTGGAGTTCTAAGCGCGGTGGCCTATGCGTTTTATAATATTTTCGCCGATCTGAAGCTGAAGGCGGAAGAACCCAACGTCATCAATTTTTATGCCTGTACGATGGCGCTGTTCTTTACGATGGGAGTGCTCCTGATCAATGGAGTCGGATTTTCTGTGGAACCTGCCGCGCTGCCGCCGATCTTTTTCTTGGCCGCCTTTGCGGGGGTGATTCCTGCGTACTGTTTTTTCAAGGCGCTGCAGTATATCGGGTCGGAGAAGGTTTCTGTCGTTTCCTCCGCGGAATTGCCGCTGACGCTGATCATGGCATTCACGGTATTGAAAGAGCATATGAAACCTTTCCAGCTGTTCGGCGTCCTCCTCATCGTAGCGGCGACGGTGCTGCTGCATCGCAGCGAAGGAGCGGGGGAGAAAGAGGAAATAGACGCCGACTGACACAGCGAGAAAGGATCATGAAAATAATCATAAAAAAATGCACCTCATTTGAAGTGCATTTTGTTTTTCTCACTTTATTTGTTCTTGAATACTGTAGGTCTTTTTTCCAGGAATGCGGCCATGCCTTCGCCTCTGTCTTCGGAGCTGAACGGTCCGACGAGGGCTTCTCCTTCAAAGGCGACGCCTGTTCTGACGTCAAGGCTGATTCCGTTGTTCACAGCCAATTTCGCCGCTCTGATGGCGATCGGAGCCTTTGACATGATCGTCTTTGCGACTTTTTCCGCCGCTCCGAGCAATTCTTCAGCGGGGACGACCTTCTCTACGAGGCCGATCCTGTACGCTTCCTGCGCGTCGATCATCTCAGCAGTCATGATGAGATATTTTCCCATGCCTTTGCCGACCAGTCTCGGAAGTCTCTGAGTTCCGCCGAATCCGGGGATGATGCCGAGGTTGACCTCAGGCTGTCCGAACTTTGCCTTTTCCGAAGCAATTCTCATGTCGCAGGCCATTGCAAGCTCGCAGCCGCCGCCGAGAGCAAAGCCGTTGATCGCTCCGATGACCGGCTTGTCGATGTTCTCGATCAAGTTCATCACGTTCTGGCCCTTGATCATCATAGCTCTGCCTTCCAGGGTCGTGAGGTTTACCATTTCGGAAATGTCGGCGCCCGCTACGAAGGCCTTTCC
>CAMJRV010000549.1 GCA_946408315.1 uncultured Bacillota bacterium
TGAATTGCGCTTTTCGTAATTTCATTGAACACGATCCGGCACGGCTCTTTTTCATCGATACCGAGCAAATAAGCAATGTGCCAGGAAATCGCCTCACCTTCGCGGTCAGGGTCGGTTGCGAGGTACACTTTGCCCGCATCCTTGGCTTCCTTCTTCATTGCTTTGATTACGTCGCCTTTTCCTCTGATGGATATATATTCAGGTTCAAAATTATTTTCAATATTGATTCCCAGTTTGCTTTTGGGCAAATCTCTTATGTGTCCTACCGATGCAACCACCTTGTATTTGCTTCCCAAAAACTTACCGATGGTCTTTGCTTTCGAGGGAGATTCCACGATTACGAGATTTTTTTCGGCCATAGTAAGCCTCCTTTATACGTTTTTACTATTACAAGAAGAGATTATATGCATAAAGTTTTTATTTTGCAATAAAAATTTTTCCAATCGCCGTCTGAAGCAGCCCTTTCATCTCCAATATTGTCACCATCGCGTTTACCTCCGACGGCGGTCTGCCGGTGGTTCTGCACAGAAAATCTGTCGTCGTTTCCCCGGTTCTGAAAATCAGTTCATAGATTTCACGCTCATCTCTCCCCAGCTCTGTTTGTTGTGCGGAAGCGTTCTTCCTTGCAATTCCCAGCTCGTCTATAATATCGTCGAAGGCGATGAGCGGCGGGGCTCCGTCCTTGATCAGTTTATTGGCGCCGAAGCTGGATATACTATTTATATTCCCTGGCAAAGCGTAAATATTCCTTCCTTGTTCCGCCGCATATTCTGCGGTGATCAGGGAACCGCTGGAAAGACCGGCTTCAACGACGATACATCCAAGACTGAGGCCGCTGATAATGCGATTGCGCATTGGAAAGCGATAAGGCAGAGGCGGAACACCCGGCTCGTATTCCGAGAGGATCAAGCCGCCTTTCAGGATTTGATCTCTCAAGATCCGATTGGAAGCCGGATAACAGATATCGATGCCGCAGCCCAGCACAGCGACGGTCCTCCCTTCATTTTCCAAAGCCCCTCTATGGGCACAGGAATCGATTCCGTATGCCATGCCGCTGATCACGGCAATTCCGTACTCCGAAAGTTTTTTTGCAAAACCGTAAGCAGCCCATTTGCCGTAGGGGCTGGCTTTCCTCGCGCCGACGACGGCAATTGACGGTCTGTTTGCAAGGGTGATATCTCCGGCATAATAAAGCTTCTCCGGAGGATTCCCGATATGGTTTAACAGCTCCGGGTAATCCCTGTCTCCAATTTTTACCTCTCCGATTCGATCCACTTTTACAACCCCCGGTACATCTTGTCCAGACTTCGGTACCGAATCGCCTCGGCAATATGCCGGACTCCGATCCGTTCCGCTCTTTCTAAATCCGCAATTGTCCTTCCCATCTTTATGATCTTATGATGCGCCCGTGCGCTGAGAGACAACTGGCGGAACGCCGCTTCCAGCAAGGCTTTGGTCTCTCTGTCGAGGGTACAGTATTTTTTCATTAACCCGGGTGTTAATTGAGAATTGTATGAAATTTCTTCTCCTTGATACCGTTCCAGTTGGATCTGCCGGGCAGCCTCTACCTCCTGTCTCATGACCGCAGTAGTCCTGGCAGGGAGAAAGCCCGCAGCGTCCAGGTTCGTATCCGATCGCTCCGTGTTCATCATATCCTTGTATTGGACCGGTATAATCTCTATGTGCATGTCGATCCGATCCAACAGAGGTCCGGATACCTTTGACAAATAATTACGAATCTGGTTTGGGGTGCACGTACATTCGTTGGTCGGGTCACCGTAGTATCCGCACGGACAGGGATTCATACTGGCGAGCAGCATGAATTTTGACGGAAACGTAGTGCTTCCCCTGACCCGAGAAATCGTGACCCGCTCGTCCTCCAGCGGCTGCCGGAGCATTTCCAGTACGTTCCGCCTGAACTCAGGCAGTTCGTCGAGAAACAGAACCCCGAAATGCGCCAGGGAGACTTCGCCGGGCTTGGGGCTGCTTCCGCCGCCTACCAGAGCGGCTCCCGACAGAGTATGATGCGGGGAGCGGAACGGTCTTGCCTCGATCATGGGCCGATTGTCGGTCAGTTCGCCTGCAACGCTATAGATCTTGGTGACTTCCAGCTTTTCTTCATAGGTCATGGCGGGAAGGATCCCTGCCGTCCTCTTTGCCATCATCGTCTTTCCGGCCCCGGGAGGACCGATCAGCAGAACGTTGTGAGAGGCTGCGGCGGCGACCTGAAGCGCCCGTTTCACCGTTTCCTGCCCCGCCACGTCCCTAAAGTCGGCCTCCTGTTTCGATGGCCTTGAAATCACGCCCCGATTTCTTTGATACGGTTCGATTTCATATCCCCCTTCAAAATATGCTGCGAGCTCCCAGAGACTCCGTACCGGATACAGCAGGATATCGTCAACAGCAGAAGCTTCTTCCGCATTCGCCGCAGGCAGCATGATTTTTTTAATTCCCTGTTTCCTCAAGCCGATTACCAGGGGCAACGCCCCGTTGATCCGGTTCACGCTGCCGTCCAGGGACAGTTCCCCGAGAAAAGCAAATTCCGAAGTTCTGACGGTTCTGATCAGTTCTATGGAAATCATGATCCCAACTGCGATGGGAAGATCAAAGTGGGTTCCTTCCTTTTTTGTTCCGGCCGGTACCAGGTTGATCGTGATCCGCTTGGCCGGAAATTTAAAGCCTGAATTAACGATTGCGGCGCGGATCCTCTCCTTTGCCT
>CAMJRV010000550.1 GCA_946408315.1 uncultured Bacillota bacterium
TTCGTTCCTGGCTCGGCACCGGCACGACGGTTTCCGGGATTTCGATCCCGGTCTTCACCCCAAGTCCGTATTGCTGGGCAAAAGAGGTGATCTTCTCGATATTCATAGGTTCCTTTAAACCCAAAGATGTCTTTGCATAGAAATCACGCCCGGTGGCAATGTCAAAGAAATAGTAGTTGCAGGAAACCTCCAGGGCTTCCGCCAGGTTGACATACCCGTGGGTTCTCTTATAACGGTTCCAGACCAGACAGCCGTACGACCGATTCCCGATCATGACATAGCCGCCGTCACGGAGCTTTTTCTTTGGATCAAGACCGCTTTCCAGCGCAGCCGTTGCCGTTACCATTTTAAAAGTCGATCCCGGCTGAACGGCAGTCCTCGCCGCCACGTTAAACAGGGGCAAAGGTGATAGGGGGTCCCGGAGGTTTTCCCCTTGCAGGGCATTCCAGTCCTCCTTGCTGATTCCCGTCGCGAACAGGTTGGGGTCGAAATCGGGACAACTTGCCATTGCAAGTACGTCCCCGGTCTTTACATCGAGGGCGACAGCCGCCCCCACGTTGGCATTTTTGTACGCAGTTCCGTATTTAAAATCTCCCCACTGGCTTTTGAAAGTACCACCCCTTTGAATCTCCGTCAAAGCCTGCTCAAGGGCGTCTTCCGCCGTCTTCTGGAGCTCCAGATCGAGTGGCAGATAGGTATCCATTCCCTTTCGAGGTTCCGTTTCGTTGATGACCCGCACCAGCTCGCCAAAGGCGTTGACCTCGACGTTCTTGACGCCGTCCGTCCCTTTCAGGGTGGATTCCAGGGCTTTTTCTATCCCTTCCTGCCCGACCATATCGGTAGGCTTATAGCCCTTCTTTGTCACATACTCGTCCTTCATGCTCTCGGAAATCTGTCCCAGGTATCCAAGGACATGGGCGGCGGTATTTCCGTTGGGATAATACCTTATGGATTCGGCAACCACTTCGACGCCCGGAAGATCGGAGCTCTTCTCCTCAATGATCACGATCGTATCTTTGGACACGCCGCCGGCAATTTTCGCCGGCATATACTTGCGGTAACCCTGAGAGGAAAGCTCGTTCCTGACCACCATGATCTTCCGCGCCTCGCCGTCGGTCAGGGAAGGCGAAATTTCAAACCGCTCCCGCAGCGCCTGGAAAGCCTGCTCTGCCGTCAGGTCGGTAGAAAGTCCATATCTCTTTAGAAAACTCTCCTTATCCATCTCTTTTAGATACTGCATCTTTTTTACGGAAATGGGCGGGAAAATATTATATACCGTCTGAAGTTGGGTTTGGGCCTCGTATTTGCTCAGCCCCTCTTCGATATTCTGACGTCTTCTCATCTCGGCAAACGCCTGCTCCGCCGTGTAATCCACCGGCATCGCCTGGGCCGCCAGCCAATCCTCAATATCTTTTTGATATGTGTACGAAAACCTTCCGTTGTCGATTAGGATCGGAAAGTTGTCATAATATCCGTCTCCATTGGCCTCAAGCACCTGGATCAGGCTCTGGGAAACCCGGTTGATCCCCTCGTTGTCCAGGTCTCCGGCGCTGAATTGAACGGTAAAGCTCGGCTTGTTACCGGCCAGAACCCTTCCGTAGCGGTCCAGAATCTCCCCTCTCGGCGCGGAGGTGTTGATGCTCCTTACGCTGATATTGGTCGCTTCTTTATCCCACGTGCTTCCCTCCACGACGGTCAGACTGAAAAGTCTGATTCCTAAAACCGACATCAAAAACATCATCATCACAAGTATTTGATTGTTCCTAGATTTTATCCATTTCATGACCGATTCAGGCTCCTCGCCTCCTGTAAATTTCCGCGGTACATATACCTGTCGCTCCTGTGCTTGATCACGCTGCGGCTCACCAGTCGATAGATCAACAGTGTGACGGCGACATGATAGGCCAGCAGCACAGCCTGTCTCTCCATAACATATAGGAAGTCGGCTCCGGTTCCGAGCATTCTGTTGATGCTCCAATAAAGCAGCGCGTAAACAGCCGTGCCTACGAGGGATACGATCACGACGGAGATCCGGCTGTCCTTATAAAAATACCGCTTCATCCCGATACAGATCAACGCCACCGCAAAATTGCTCACAGCGGCGATCCCAATGATTTCCGCGGAAGAAATATCGCTGACAAAGCCGAAGAGGATCCCGAAAACAATTCCGTGATACCCCTCGTATAAAAAGGAAAAGATCACCACCAGGCAAAGAACCAGGTTGGGCGACACCTCAAAAATCCTAAAATGGTTCATTACTGTAGATTGCAGAATGAACGCGGCAAAAAACCATAAAAAGGAATATCTATACTTCAAAACTTCCTCCTGTTGCGCACCAAACCACACTTACTGCGCTGCACTTCACTTCCTCACCAATACGGTAACCTTCTGCAAATTTTTAAAATAAGCGCTAGGCTCAATGGTTACCGTCTTCAGCAGAGTGTCATTATTCCACTCTACCTTTTTCACCTTCCCGACGGGAATCCCTTCGGGATACATCCCGATTCCCGACGTAATCAGAACGTTGCCCTCGGTGACCGCCGCTTCCGGATCGATCATATAGCCTTTTAGTCCTCCCTTTCCGTCACCGGAGAGGATGCCCAAAAGCTGCATATCCTGAAAGACTTTAAAGCTGACCTTGTTGGACTCATCGATCACCGAGATCACCTTCGCCCAGTCGGAACCGACCTCCAGGACCTTTCCGATACGGCCGTCG
>CAMJRV010000551.1 GCA_946408315.1 uncultured Bacillota bacterium
TTATTATTTTATAAAAATTTACTCTTTACCTTGCTCCAAAAATCATAATTTTCAAACCGGAGCAGCTTGACGATGAACGGTGAAAACTCAAGATAGATCTCCTCCACGCCTTCATGGAGATGCTCCATGCTGTCCGGCACGATCAGCAGTCCCTCTTCCCCCGAAGACTCGGGATTGATCCGGATGGACAGATCCGGCGGCAGAATGATGCTCGACGTAAAGGAACGGTATGCCGTCGTGTTCATGGGAGCAAGAGGCGTAACCTGAAGCAGGTTCAGCCGGGGATCTACGATGCTCCCTCCCAGGGAATAATTGTACGCCGTGCTCCCGGCGGGAGTGGAAACCAGAATTCCGTCGCCGCTGAACCGCTCGATGAAGCTGTCTCCGATGGAGATATTCAGGTGGATTGCCCTGGACTTTTCTCCTTTGATCAGGATTTCGTTCAGTCCGATATATTCATGGCGGCCGTCACTGGCGGTAACGACGCCTTTCACCGTCTTCAGATGCTGAATCTCGTATCTGCCCTGCTTGTAACGAAAGATAAATTCGTCAAGATCGTCGGGATGAAGCTCCTGAAAGAATCCCAGATGACCGGTGTTGATCCCGATAAACGGGATGTCGGGGAAATTAAAGCGATGGAGCGTTTCCAGAAAGGAGCCGTCTCCCCCAATGCAGATGACGAGTTCCGCATCGGGAGCAAACTCTCTCGGCACGATAAAATCGCTCTTTTCAAGTTTCCTCTTCAGAAGCTTCTTCGTATCCTTCGACAGCACCGTATCATTGGTAAATATATTGATCTTTCTCATAAGAGCACTCCCCCGAGCTGCCAGGCAGCTCCCTTTTTCAATCAAGCGCACACAAAAGAAGGCCCTTAGATTTTACACCAGTTTTTCAATTTCCACAATAAGCTTTTCAAAGGCGTCCATAGCCTGAACGATCGGATCCGGTTTTCCCATATCGACCCCTGCAATTTTCAGAAGCTCGATGGGATAATCGCTTTCCCCCGACTTCAGGAATTCGATATAAGCGTCTCTGGCCGCAGGACCTTCCTTCAGGATCTTAGAAGAGATCGCAGCGGCTGCGGAGTAACCCGTCGCATATTTATAGACGTAAAACGCACGGTAGAAATGGGGGATTCTCGCCCACTCTATCGCGATCTGAGGATCATAGGAAACCTGGTCCCCGTAATATTTCCGGTTCAGCTTCCCATATTCCTCGCTGAGCCATTCGGCGGTAAGCACCTCTCCGCTTTCTACAGCCTCGTGGGTCAGCTTTTCAAATTCCGCAAACATGGTCTGGCGGAACAGCGTCGTCCTGAATTCTTCGATATACAGGTTGAGCAGATATTTCTTTTCCTCGGGGTCTTTGCTGTTGGAAAGCAGATGATTCATCAGCAGCGCTTCGTTGACGGTGGACGCCACCTCCGCGGTGAAGATGGAGTGGCCTCCGTATGCAAAGGGCTGATTTTTCCTCGTGTAATAAGAGTGCATGGAATGGCCCATCTCATGAACGATGGTGAACACATCCTTCAGCTTGCCGTTGTAATTCAGAAGGATATACGGCATGCTGTCGTAGCTTCCGAAGGAGTAGGCTCCGCTCGTTTTCCCTTCGTTTTCATAGACGTCGATCCAGCCGGCTTCGATTCCGGCATTCATCTTTTTCAGGTAATCCTCGCCGAGAGGGGCCAGCCCTTCCCGCATCAGATCGAGGGCCTTTTCATAGGGAAGCGCTTCCTTCGGCATCTCCACCAGCGGCACGTACATATCGTACATATGGACCTCGTCAAGGCCGAGAAGCTTGCGCCGCACCTCTACATAGCGATGCATCAGGTCCAGCCTGCTGTTTACCGTATCGATCAGGTTATCGTAAACCTCCGTGGGAATGTTGTCGCCGGAAAGAGCCGCTTCCCTGGCGGAACCGTATTTTCTGATCCTCGCCGTGATCACGTCGGTCTTCGTATTATAGTTGTACGTTGTCGCAAGGGTGTTCTTCAGATCTCCGAACGCCTTGTACATATGCTCGAAGGCATCCTTTCTCACCCTTCTGTCATGAGACTCCATAAATCCGATATATCTTCCGTGGGTGACCTCCACTTCGTCGCCGTCTTCGTCGATGATCGTGCCGAACCGGATATCCGCATTGTTGATCATGGAGAAGACGTCGTTGGTCGCTCCCGCAATCTCACTGATCTGCGCCAGGATATTTTCTTCCGCTTTGGAAAGCACATGGGCCTTCTCCCTCAGAATATCGTTGATGGCATGCCGATAGAGCCCGAGCCCTTCCTCGGCTTCAAGAAAGTTTCTGAGCTTCTCCTCGGGAATTTCAAGCAGCTCCGGTATGAAAAAGGACAGGTAAGAGGAGGTTTTCGCGATCAGCGTCCCCGCCTTGTCGCTCATGGCCTGATAACGGGTAACTTGGTTATCCTCATCCTTTTTCATTCTCGCATACGTATATACCTTTTCCAGGATCAGCCAGATGTTATCCTTTTTCTGCAGGGCTTCCAAGAGAAGCTGGGGACTTTCCGAAAGCCTGCCGGAATAGGCGGTGAAGTCCTTCGCCTTTTCTTCAACAGTCTGATAGTCCAGTTTCCACTGCTCCTCGTCGGGATACATCTCTTCGATATTCCATTTATATTTCGGATCGATCTGATCTCTTTTCTTCGTTTCTTTTCCCATGCCCGAATCTCCTTTTTTATTTTTCTATTTACATTTTATCC
>CAMJRV010000552.1 GCA_946408315.1 uncultured Bacillota bacterium
CTCCAGGATTGCCGCTTCATAATCGTGGGACATTCCCATGGAAAGATATTGAAAGTCCAACCTTGGATGATCGAAGGCGGAATACTGGTCAAACAGCGATTTCACTTCGCGAAAATAGATTCTTACGTCTTCCGGATCGTCCTCAAAGGGTGCGATACACATCAGGCCCCTGATTCTGATATTCTCACATTGCGCAAGGATGTCATGAATCAGTTTTCCCGTTTCCTCCGTAGTAATACCGAATTTACTCTCTTCCTGAGCCGAGTTTACCTGAACGAGGATGTCCATCTTCGTCCCATGCTGACCGGCCCTTTTATCGATCTCCTCGGCAAGCTTGAAAGAATCAACAGAATGTATCATCGAAACCTTATCAATAATATATTTTACCTTATTTGTCTGCAAATGTCCAATCATATGCCAGCGAACGGGTTTCACGGCTTCATATTTGTCCATGATCTCCTGGACCTTGTTCTCCCCGATGTCGGTGATGCCTGCGTCGATAGCCTCGTTGATCTCCCCGGCAGTTCTCGTCTTTGTGACCGCTACCAGCAGCACTTCGCCCGGCTGGCGGCCGATTCGGCCGGCAATCGCATCCTTGTTCCTGTTAATCGCTTCAATATTCTCTCTGATCGTACCCATAAGATCTGTCCTTTCCTCGATATTCGGTTCAATTTGGTTTTTTCAGGATCTCATCATAGATGTTGACGGTATCAACCCTTGTCTTATCATCGTTTAAAAAGTAAGAGATTTCCACCAGGGAACACTCTCCATCAGTCGTTATGATTTTCACCGGCTTGAAGACATACTCGCCGCTCTTATCCTTGACATACACTCCGGGCTGTCCGTCCTGTGTGGTGATGCTCTCATTTCTTATGATCAGCCCGCTGTAATCCGAAGTGACGACCTCCGCATCGACTTTTCTGATCTGAGCGAACTCCTCATAATACCGATTAAATTCCAAAATAACCAGCCACTGACCATTATCGTCCAAAATATCATAAATCATTCCGTCAACCGGCCCCAGCGGAAGGTTGAGGGTTGCCTTTTTCCCTTTTTCATATTTTACGATATTCTCCGGCGCAACCCAGAACAGCGCATACCACTTCTGATGATCGACGATCTTATACAGCGGTTCCTTGACAAGCGTCGTCTCCCGGCTCAGATTCTGAACCTCAAGATTCAGGCCCTGAACCTTTTCCCGGCTCAGCAGCGCCATGTTTTCCGGCGTAAATTCGGATTCATAGCCGTCGATATGGTAGCTGACCACCCCATTTTCCGGGCTGATGTAGTTTTCCGGCACGACGCCCGAACTGCTTACAGACGCGTTATGCTTGATCATTTCGTTCTTTGCCGCCTCATCGTTGGCCTGTATGTAATCCTTTTTCTGGTTCAGTCTCTGAATCTGCTGTTCCAGCCTCGCCGCCTGCCCGGATTCCCCGGCTTTTACCGCAGCCTCCCGGCTTGCTTCAAGCTTGGCGATCTGCGCTTTGATCTTCTTGATGTCATCGCTGAAAATACTTTCTCCGCCATTAAATCTGGAGATCCGATCCGTTATCTTCTGATAGGAGCTCTCCTTGTCCTCCTGTATCCCGGAAGTAATCTCGAGGATTTTGCTTCCCTTGCGGACTTGTTCTCCTTCTTTTACATAATAGTGCAGGCTTCCCGATTTATTTGCAAAGTAAACGGTTTCGCTTCGCACAAGGTAGGCGGTAACATGATCTGTCACCTGCAGGCTGCCGTATTCTATGATTTCCGTCTTTTTCAATGCACCGGTGAGTCATAAAAAACAGCATCATTATTCTCTTTTTTATCTTCATTTTATCCCTCTCATTACCGCCTCTCATTATATAGGAATACTCTTCCAAATACAACCGCCGTCACCGGCTCTCCTCCATTATTTTCTGCAGGATTTTTTTCTCATCCTTCGTAAGATTTTTTTCCTTCGTGAGAAACCGTTCCCAGAGGTCCGGCCTTCTCTCCTTCGTAAGGATCAGGGATTTCTCAAACTGCCAGAGGTGAATCAGCTTATGATTCCCGGAAACCAATACTTCCGGGACATCCATCCCCTCATACTGCCTGGGTTTCGTATACTGGGGATATTCCAGCAGACCTGAATAAATCGATTCCTCATTGTGGGCGTCGCTGCTCCCCAGCACCTCCGGCACCAGTCTGGCCACGGCATCGATCAGGATCATCGCCGGAAGTTCGCCTCCCGTCAGGATGTAATCCCCCACCGAGACCTCCTCCATCTCCCAATAGTCGAGGATCCGCTGGTCGACTCCCTCGTAATGGCCGCATAGAATCACAAGCTCTTTCTCCAAAGACAGCTCGGAGATCAGCTCTTGATCGAGGATGCGCCCTCTGGGAGACATGTATAATATCCTCTTTCCTTTCGCGGAGACGGTATCCAAAGCCTGAAAGACGGGATCGGCCAGCATGACCATTCCCGCTCCGCCGCCGATGGGATAATCGTCGGCCTTTTTGTGCTTGTCCCGGCTGTAGTCTCTGATATTCGTGAGCCTGATATCCAGGATTCCGTTTTCTCCGGCTCTCCCTAAAATGCTCTCTTCCGTAACCGGTGAAAACATTTCGGGAAAAAGCGTCAGTATGTCAATTTTCATTCCATCAACCCTTCAATCAGCTTCACCGTCATGGTTCTGCTGTCCATATCTATCTTTATAATAAATTCTTCCACGG
>CAMJRV010000553.1 GCA_946408315.1 uncultured Bacillota bacterium
GTATAAGCGTTTGTTCTGGCAGAATATGAAAATACTTGCAAAATAAAATCAACATAGGGTATAATAAAATGGCTGGCTGATCGAAAGCCAGCCATTTCTTCATGCGTTTTAAAACGCATTTAAAAAATCTTGTAAAGGAGTGAGAGTAATGGATTTAGGGCCGAGTCACGAGCGGATGAATATGTTATTTGAAAATGGTAAAGTCCTTGCTTTCACTGTAGCTTTCCTGCGCCCCTAAGGCGATTTTGCTTCTACATACGGTTTGAGCCGGGACCAGACATTTTCCTGCAGTGACACAGTGATCCTTAATTTTACAAAGGAGGTACTATCATGGAAAATGAATTTATGACAGAAGCTGGGCTCCGGGGTCTTCTGGACCTGTTGGAGGCAAAAAAATACAGCAGAGCAAGAGATGAAATTTTAAAGAATAATACAGTCGATATCGCGGAAATCCTGGAGGAGGTCATCGAAGAGCTCGGGATCGGAAAAGCGATTATCCTGTTTCGGACTCTGCCGAAGGACGTTTCGGCCGAGGTTTTCGCTTACCTTCCAATCGACGACCAGATCGACATTATTTCGGGCATCACAGACAAGGAAATCGAGCATATCATCGACGAACTGTCCTTCGACGATATGATCGACGTGTTGGAGGAGCTTCCTGCCAACGTGGTGGATAAGATTCTGGAGAAGACCACAAAGGAAGAGCGCAGGCTCATCAACACATTCTTGAATTATCCGGAAACGAGCGCCGGAAGTCTGATGACGCCGGACTATATCAGTTTGAGAAAAAATATGACCGTCGCGGAAGCGCTGGCATATATCAAAAAAGAAGGGATGGACAGCGAAACTGTCTACACCTGTTATATAAAGGATGAAGGCAGAAAGCTGCTGGGTATCGTATCCCTCAGAACCCTCGTCGTTTCCGACGACCACCTTCTGCTTTCGGAACTGATGCATGAGGAGATTATCTATGTCAACGTGCTGGATGACCAGGAGGATGTATCCGACACGTTTAAAAAGTACGGTTTCTTGGCAATTCCCGTAGTGGACAACGAGCATCGCCTCGTCGGGATCATCACGGTAGACGATATTCTCGATGTAATCGACGAAGAGACGACGGAGGACTTCCAGAAAATGGCCGGTGTGGCCGTTTCCACGGAGGAATACCTGGATATGAGCGTATGGAAGCATGTGAAGAACAGGCTTCCGTGGCTGTTCATCCTCATGTGCTCCTATGTGATCACGGGAGGTATCATTTCCAGCTTTGAAGATGTTTTGTCCAAGGTTATCGTTCTCGTCACCTACATGCCGATGCTCATGGGTACCGGCGGAAACTCGGGTTCCCAGTCCGCAACCCTGGTGATCCGCGGTCTGGCGCTGGGAGACGTGGATACGGGCGACGCCCTGAAGGTGCTTTGGAAGGAACTCCGGGTCAGCTTCCTGATCGGAATTGTTCTCAGCGCGCTGAATTTCGCGCGGATATACTGGATGGACGGCCAGGGGGTCCCGGTGGCGCTGACTGTCTGCGGGGCCATGCTGTTCATCGTCATGGCGGCAAAGACCATCGGGAGCATGCTGCCGATGGCGGCAAAGAAGGTAGGGATCGACCCTGCGCTGATGGCAAGTCCGATGATCGCTTCCCTGACGGATATGGTATCCGTCGTATCGTATTTTGCGCTGGCGACGTTGATTCTGGGGATATAATAAGCGTGACGCCGATTGTGTTTTCCGCGACATTTCGTGCGCTGCAAAATACCAGACAGATTTGAAGGGGATAAAAAAATGAAAGATTATGGTTTAATTACGCAGTCTTATGTCAATACTTTCATTAAGAAACGTGAAAGGGATATACATAAGGGCAATTGCGGAAAGGTTCTTATTTTTGCCGGATCAAAGGGTATGGCGGGCGCCGCGGTACTGTGTGCGAAGGCCGCTTTGAGAACGGGAGCGGGACTTGTGAGAGTTTCCGTACCGGAAGAGCTTTTTCCCATCCTTCAGGTCGGTGTGCCGGAAGCCACCTGTATGACCCGGGAGCGTTTATTTGAGGATCTGATGCAATATTCAGCTATTGCCATCGGTCCGGGGTTAGGGGATGAGATAAAAAATGGCAACCTGATCAAAAAAATAATCAATACG
This sequence comes from uncultured Bacillota bacterium, assembly GCA_946408315.1. Lineage (GTDB taxonomy): Bacteria > Bacillota > Clostridia > Peptostreptococcales > Anaerovoracaceae > Anoxybacterium. Next base: position 2,137 of record CAMJRV010000553.1, read on the forward strand.
ACGGACAAGCCGGTCGTCATCGACGCAGACGGTCTCAATCTGCTGCAGGAGGATCCTGGCATTATGAGGCAGGCGAAGGCAAAGCTGATTATAACGCCTCATCCGGGGGAAGCAGCAAGATTGCTGAAGCGAAAAACCGCCGAGATCAATGAGAACCGATTGGAGTCCGCCAGGGGGTTAGCCGCTGTCACTGGAGCGGTAACGGTGCTGAAGGGCGCTGACAGTGTAGTGGCAACACCGGAAGGGAAAACATATATTAATACAACAGGAAATCCCGGTATGGCGACCGGAGGGAGCGGAGACGTTCTCACCGGAGTCATTGCGGCCCTTGCAGGGCAGGGTCTGGAACCGGAAGCCGCGGCGGCGTCAGGAGTTTTTCTCCACGGGCTGGCGGGAGATCTGGCTTCGGACCGAGTGGGAGAGTATGGTTTGATCGCTTCAGACATAGCGGATATGGTAGCGATAGCAGTAAAGAGCATCCTGGAATTTCGGGAAACGATGGAGAAATAAGGCATTTGACATGAAACAGAGACAACAATTATAATAAGATAAGTATTATTG
>CAMJRV010000554.1 GCA_946408315.1 uncultured Bacillota bacterium
AGAGGCACGGCGATATGACCTCCCCCCAGTACAATCAGCCTCATCTTCGGATGAAAGGGTTCTGCGAAAAGAACCTGGTCCGCCGTTTCGACCATCGCAGGAACCCCCTTTTTCACCGCTTCTCTCACCTCTTCCGGAATGCCGCGGCCGTCCTCTTCAGAAATTCCACGGCCGTCCCGATCGATATCCGGAGTCTCCTTACTCTGCTCAAGTTCCAGAATTTTCTTACTCTGCTTTCCCGCCCCTTTGGGCAGGCAAGTCAGCATGACGGCCGGTCTCCCCTTCCTGATCCGCTCTGCAACGATATGATAAAGCTCTTTCATAAAATAGCACCGCCTTAATTCGATTAATTCATAGTTTTTTAATAGGTTAAATATGATTATATCCAGAGCGGACATCCCTGTCAAGGCAACGGGGTGATAAAATATGCATGGCAAGCCGATGATCCGAATAAACTGTAGCGACAGATGTAAATATTGTTGAGCGGAGGGTGTTGAACGATGAAAAAGCGTGCTAAGAGCCGTTTTATGATAGAAGCTGCGGCATTTTTGGCCGTAGCCGTATTGATCCTGGCAGTCGGCTTGAATGGTTTCAGCTGGCGGGGTTTGATCCCTGTTTCCGGGGACGTAAAGAGGCTTCCTATCTATTCGGTGGATACGAGCGATAAGAAAATTGCCATCAGCTTTGACTGCGCTTGGGGCAACGAACACACAAAACCGATCTTGGATATCCTGGATCAGTATGACGTCAAGACTACCTTCTTTATGGTTCAATTCTGGGCGGAAAAATTCCCGGAGGATGTGGCGGAGATCCACAAAAGAGGACACGAGATCGGAAACCATTCCTCTAGCCATCCGAATATGGCAAAGCTTTCCGTCGAGGATATCACAAAGGAACTGAAAGGTGCGGAAGACGCAATCGTAAAGATCACAGGCGAGAAGCCGGTCGTCTTCAGGCCGCCTTTCGGAGCCTACAACAACAGCCTGATCGATGTCTGCGAATCTAACGGTTACTACGTCATTCAGTGGAGCGTCGACAGTCTGGACTGGAAGGATATCACGACGGAACAGATCGTAGACAGGGTGACGAGAAACGTAAAGCCCGGCTCCATCGTCCTGTTCCATAATAATGCGGAGCACGTGGAGGAATACCTGCCGGCAATTCTGGATAAACTCAAATCCGACGGCTATCAAATCGTACCCATCGGTCAGCTCATCATGAAGGAAAACTACCACATGGATCATACCGGCAAGCAGATGGCGAATTGAACAGCAATGCGGCCCCGTATTGAATGCTGTATACATCATCCATTCGAATTGACATATATTATGGAAAGGCTTATAATTAAATTAATTGAAGATTGAGAAATTTCCGGTTGGACAGATGACTGTTTTCAGGCACTGTTTTCAAGTTTTCAAGCTTTAGGGTGGAGAGCTTCGTATGGAAGTATCCGCCCTTTTTTTGTGAATTTATAAATTTATAAATGATTACAAATAGGAAAAGGAGGTAAGTTTATGAGTTTTATGGAAAGCATCGTAATCGCCTTGTTCTGTATGACTGTAGTTTTCGTCGTACTGGCATGCCTTTATGTTCTGATCAGGCTTTTCTCATTCGGCATCAGAAGGTTTGAATTGATCGGAAAGAAGTCGGAATGACCGAACGCTATTTTACACTACGTTAAGGAGGAAATTTAAAGTATGTTCAAAGAAGCTATTATAAAACTCTGGGCCGAATCCGGCTTTACCGCCCTGAACTGGCAGTATCTGGCGATGATTCTGATCGCATGCGTGCTGGTCTATCTCGCGATCGTTAAAAAGTTCGAGCCGCTGCTGCTGCTTCCCATCGCGTTTGGCGTCTTACTCGCAAATCTGCCTCTGGCAGGTTTGATGGACCCACCTGCATCCTCAGACACAGCCGGCGGTTTGCTTTACTACTTATATTTAGGCGTGAAAAAGGGCGTATACCCTTCGCTCATTTTCCTCGGAATCGGCTCAATGACCGATTTCGGTCCTCTGATTGCGCGGCCTGTCAGCCTCTTCCTCGGAGCGGGCGCCCAGTTCGGTATCGTCGTCGCCTTTATAGTCGCTGTCGCCCTTGGCTTTACACCGCCGGAAGCAGCTTCTATCGGGATTATCGGCGGAGCCGACGGCCCCACCGCTATCTGGCTGACGACGAAACTCGCGCCGCACCTGCTGCCGGCCATCGCCATCGCGGCATATTCCTACATGGCGCTGATCCCCCTGATCCAGCCGCCGCTGATGCGCCTTCTCACCACGAAGAAAGAAAGAGAAACCAAGATGGAACAGCTCCGGCAGGTCTCCAAGCTGGAAAAGGTATCGTTCCCTATCGTCGTTACGATTTTATGCGTTCTCTTACTTCCTTCCGTCGCACCGCTGATCGGTATGCTGATGCTGGGTAATCTCTTCAAAGAATCCGGCGTTGTGGAACGGCTCTCCAGTACGGCGCAAAACGCAATGATCAATATCGTAACGATCTTCCTTGGTGTTACGGTGGGAGCAACGGCAAAGGCCGACACGTTCCTCAGTCCGGAAACACTGAAAATTATCGCTTTGGGACTGATGGCATTCATGTTCAGCACCGTAGGCGGACTGCTCCTGGGCAAGCTCCTGTACCTCTTGTCCGGCGGTAAAATCAATCCTTTGATCGGTTCCGCAGGCGTATCCGCCGTTCCGA
>CAMJRV010000555.1 GCA_946408315.1 uncultured Bacillota bacterium
CCGAAATCGAGCACGTTGAACTCGCCTCCTATCCTGAGTTTCAGGACGAATACTTAAAAGCGATGAGCTTTTAAAAAGACGGCGCGATGAACCTGATAACATTCCCAAATTTTTGAGAGGCGGTGGAAATACGATGATGCAAGATACGAAGAACGAGGAAAGCGGCAAGAATTTATGGGAGCGGCCGTTCACGCGAGACGGGCTGATCGATATTCTGAACGATGACGGCGCAGAGCTGAAGGAAGAACTGTTTCGAAGGGCAAGGAGCGTCAGAGAGGACGTTTTCGGGAAAAAGATCTTTGCCTACGGCTTTGTCTATTTCTCGACCTACTGCAGGAATAACTGCAATTTCTGTTACTTCAGAAAGTCCAACAGGATCGAGCGATACCGAAAATCGCCGGAAGAGGTCGTCGCCATCGCAAAGCAGCTGGCCGACGCGGGAGTCAATCTGATCGATCTGACCATGGGCGAAGATCCGGAATACCACGAGGAAGATTTTAAAACGGTACTGGAAATCACGAAGAAGATTAAGGACGAAACAAGCCTGCCGGTGATGATTTCACCGGGTGTGATCAGTGAATCTCTGATCGATGAGTTTGCGGCGCTGGGAACGGAATGGTATGCGCTCTATCAGGAGACCCACAATCGGGAGCTGTTTCGGAAGCTGCGGATCCATCAGGATTACTACGAGCGCATGGGACGAAAACTGTACGCGAAACAGAAAGGAATGCTCATTGAAGAGGGTCTGCTTGCAGGCGTGGGCGAGAAGGTAGAGGATCTGGCGGATTCCCTGCTGGCCATGGAACGGATCGGAGCCAGCCAGATGCGGGTGATGAGTTTTGTTCCCCAGGCGGGCAGCCCTATGGAGCATGTAAAGCCAGTCGGAAGAAGCCTTGAACTGAAGATCATAGCGCTGCTGCGGATTCTGTACCCCTATGCTCTGATTCCGGCGTCGCTGGACGTGGATGGAATCAAGGGCCTGGAGGATCGCATCAATGCGGGCGCCAATGTCGTAACCTCCATCATTCCTCCGAGGTCAGGTCTTATGGGCGTCGCTCAGAGCGTCATGGACGTGGACGAGGGAGGAAGAACCATTGAGGAAGTGAGACATATTTTGAGCGGTATGGGGCTTTCCGTTGCCAGTGCGGAGGAATACAAGGAATACATCGGGATTTTGATGCTGGAACACCGTCGGGAAGCGCGGGAGGAGTGACATGTTGAAGGTTGCTATTGTAGGCGGGAGGCTTCAGGGGACGGAAGCGGCTTATCTTGCGAAGAAAGCCGGTATGAGAAGTCTTCTCATCGATAAAAGGGAGGGGACCATCGCCTCCGGTCTCTGCGATGAAGTCGGGATTTTTGACGTCCTGAAAAAGGAGCCGATGCTGATAAAGCTTCTGAAAACCGCCGATTTTATCCTGCCCGCCTTGGAGAATGAAGAAGTACATCAGGCTTTGCGCGAAATCGCAGAGGAGCATAAGCTGAAGCTGGCTTTCGATCCGGCTGCTTATGAGATCAGCGCCTCAAAGCTGCGGTCAGATCAGCTGATCCGGGAAAACCAGATCCCTGCGCCGCGATATTACCCCTATGGAAAAGCGCCTTACATCATCAAACCTTCGGGAGAAAGCGGAAGCTCGGGTGTAAGAAAAGCGGAAACCGACGCAGAGGTAGAGGCTTTCTTGCTTGCGGAGGGGAAGGACGGAACATGGGTCATCCAGGAATTTCTTGACGGGCCGTCCTATTCCATTGAAGTAATCGGCGTCCCCGGAAACTACAGGACGTATCAGATCACGAAGATCCATATGGATGAAGTCTACGACTGCAAGCGGGTGACCTCTCCCTGCCCTGTTACGGAAGCCCAGACGCGGGAGTTTGAGGAAATGGGATGCCGCCTGGCAGAGGTGGTCAAGCTTCATGGAATCATGGATGTGGAAGTGATCGAGGCGGAGGGTCAGTTTCGGGTGCTGGAAATCGATGCGAGGATCCCGAGTCAGACGCCGACCGTCGTGTATCATTCCTCTGGCATGAACCAGCTTGCGGAGCTGGCCGATATCGTATTGCACGGCAGCTTTCGCCATCCTGAGAAGGAAAACGGAAAATATTGCTCATATGAGCATTATAAAATAAACAGAGACGGCTGCTTCCCGGGGGGCGAGCATATTATGAACGACGCCGGGCCTTTGACGCTCCGGACCGATTTCTTCGGCGCGGACGAAGCGCTGACCGACTATGATTTAAAGCTCGATGAATGGAGAGGCACCTTCATCAACTGGGCGGATACCGAAGAGGAGCTGGAAAAAAAGCGTAATGACATGATCTCTAAACTGGAAAACACAATCTGAATGTATCATTTCGCCAATCCACAGAATATGCTGATATATATTCTGAACGATGGAGGCAAATAGATGGATAGAGTTGTGATCGTCGGCGGCGGCTGGTCCGGCGCTGCTGCCGCTTTGGCCGCAAGAAAAGCAGGAGCGGAAGTAACTTTGGTGGAAAAGACGGATATGCTTCTGGGACTGGGTAATGTTGGAGGAATCATGAGAAACAACGGCAGATTCACCGCTGCCGAAGAAAATATAGCGCTTGGCGCCGATGAGCTGTTTGGAATTACCGATAAGTTGTCCCGGCATGTTAATGTCGATTTTCCGGGGCACAGCCACGCCAGTCTGTACGA
>CAMJRV010000556.1 GCA_946408315.1 uncultured Bacillota bacterium
TACCGTTTCATGGCGACCCATCAAAAGGACCGGATCGATGCGTTCCTGCATCCGGAAGTTCTCTCTCTCCCCGGAAATTACCAGGTATGGAATTCCAAGGTAGCCATCGGCTCGGGCGGGATTTTCGGGAAAGGACTCTTTGAAGGGACACAGAAGGAATTAAAATTCCTGCCCGTGCAGAAATCAGACTTTATCTTTTCCGTCATCACAGAAGAGCTGGGAATGATCGGCGGAGCCTTCGTCATCTTACTGTACACCGTCTTCCTTTATCGCATGCTGAAAATTGCCGATAACGCAAAGGATATGTACGGTTCTCTGATCGTGATCGGCATCCTGTCCATGTTCTGCTTCCAGATCTTTGAGAACATAGCCATGACGATGGGAATCATGCCGGTTACCGGTATCACAATGCCGTTTATCAGCTATGGAGGTTCCTCTGTCGTCGCGAATATGATCGCCCTGGGTATCGTGCTGAACGTCGGTATCCGAAGCAAGATCATCAATTTCTGATCAAATGGAATTTCCATTGACAAAGTCGGCCAGCACCTGATTGAACTCATCCTTCTGATCGTAAAAGGAGCCGTGTCCACTGTACTGAAACGGAACGAGGACGGAACTGCCTATCATTTGATGCTGCACTTCTCCCAGTTGAAACGGGACGATCTTGTCATGAATTCCGTGGATAATCAGGGTAGGAACGCGGATCGAGCTCGTATCATCAAACAGCACCTCCCTCAGCCACATCTCTGCAACGGCTGCGGTAGACCATCCGGCCGCCGCAAGACCCAAATTGAAAAACCAATCTAAAAAAGCTTCCGTGATATGCTGAAAAAAGAATTGATCGCCGAAACCCCGGAGCATTTGGGGCCGGTCGTCAAGGGTATTCTGAATGATCTGTACGACAGTCTCCCGGGAAAGCCCGTAAGGAAAGTCGGGGCGTTTGATCAGACTGGGCGCAGCCGCGGCAAAGAGCGCCAGCTTCGATACGCCGTGTCCCTGATGGCGTCCCATGTATTTTACGGCGACAGCGCCGCCGGTGGAATGCCCGGCCAACGTAATATCATGCAGCTCCAAAGCCTCGATTACGTTTCTCACGTCATCGGACAAGGTATCGTAGTTGTAACCTGTATACGGCTTATCGGAATTTCCGAAGCCCCTCATGTCGATCCCGATGCACCGAAAACCCATCCCCGGGAGCTTATCGAACTGATATTCAAACAGATTGTGATCTCCAGGCCAGCCGTGTAAAAACAGTATAACGCTATCACTTTCAGGATTCAGATCCTCCACAAAGATTTCGACGTTTGGCTCGACGGTAACATAATATCCCATAAACTAACCCCTTTTCTAATATCTCGTCAGTATCGTATTCGAGATATCTACAGTATTCTATTCGAACCGATCCGTTATATGACTCCTCTCATCCGCATGAAAAAAGCACCGCTTTCACGATGCTTCGACGATTCTTTCCAGTATATTTTTAAAGTTTTTCTCGATGTAGGTCCCTTCCCGATATACGATGGGAAGGCCGTTGTTTGCGGCGATATGGATATTTTCATCGTACTGGATGATTCCCGCCATGTCGGGCCGCATGATTTCCGCAATTTCCGCGATGCTCGGAACGAGTCCCGTGCTGATCAGGTTGGCCAGCACCTTGTTGATGACGTAGGTGCGTTTTTTTATTCCCATTTCAAGGAGAAGCTGGTCCAGCATGTCCGCGTCCCGCACGGCGGCATATTCGGGTACGGTTACGATAACCGCCGAGTCCGCGCCTGCCGCGGCGACGGCAAGGTCCTCCCCGATCCCCGCAGGAGCGTCAATGATAATAAAATCAAAGTTTCTCTTCAGTTTATTGCACAGCACTTTCATATGGAGAGGGGTGATTTCAGCTTTCTGCTTATTCTGCGGAGCCGACATCAGGTAGAGTTCCGGAAACCGCCTGTCCTTGATTAAAGCCTGCTTGATCCTGCACATACCGGTCAGAACATCCGCAACATCATACACGACTCGATTCTCCAGGCCCAAACAGATATCAAGGTTCCTGAGCCCCATGTTCATGTCGATCAGGGCGACCTTATATCCTTCCTGCGCCAGCTTGGCTCCTGCATTGGAAGCAAAAACCGTCTTTCCGACGCCGCCTTTTCCTGAAGCTATCAATATAACCTTCCCCATTTTAATCTCCTTGCTGCTTCTGCGCAAATTTATTGCGTAATTTTTGTGTCTATGCTGTAGTCCTGGTATATTTTATCAAGTTGAAGATACTTGCCGATGATCTCTCTCGCAACCGGTCCGGCGTAGCCTGCCGTGCCGCCCTGGAAAATCAGTACGGCAACCGCGATCTTCGGATCGTCGGCGGGCGCCATTGCCATAACCCAGGCAAAGTTATCGTAATCCGCTTTATACGCATCCAGTTTGGCCGCATTGACCTTGCCGTTGCTCAGATTGATCACAGCCTGTCTTACCGCATAATTCTTCGTGGTATAGATGTCGGGATATTCCTTCATCAGTCTTTCCAGTTCCGTCTCTACATCGGCCCACCTCAGGCTGCCGTTGATTCTGGACAGATACTGTTTGATATATTCCACCTCATCGGGGGGATTGACTTTTCCACCTCTTTCAGCGGTACCCGATTTCCCCGCAACCTGAACCGGGAAGGTGCCGAAGGTTCCCTTC
>CAMJRV010000557.1 GCA_946408315.1 uncultured Bacillota bacterium
AAACAGAACCGGATATGATCTTCAAAATTATACCGTAAACTTTAAACCGAAAAACCCGGCCGGTATTAAAAATAATATTTTATTCTATGCAACGGCAGGGGCAGTTGATGTTCGTAAAGCGTTCGGAGAGCTAAGTGATACCGAGGCAGCGGACTTGACCGCCCAGGGGAAAGCCCTGTCCATCGGCACCGGCAGAAATATTACAGTTCCTTTGCCGGCAACCCTGTCCGCGATCAACGGGCATATGTTTGACCAGAATGAAAAGTATTATTTTTATTACATCTATGTGGCGTCGATTCCAAATGACGCGAAAGATGGAGTAACGATATCCAAAGCGGATATGATGATCCATCCGGAAAGAGGGCCTGCAGCCTTGACCTCCATCGGAGACGGGCCTGGAAAAGGAGCGGTCGTTCCGGCTGGAGGCGCAACTTCTGTGCACAAAGCTTCATCAACGTTCGTACAGGCTTATATTGATAATATGAAGGAAAATACTCCGGACATCACACCTCGGCTTGCAGATTTTTCCGCGTCCTGGCAGGAAACAGAGGAATTGTTATATGATGATTTCTATAACAATGGGGATAAGGAAGACTTTGAAAGCCACGGCATGGAGCCTGTTTACATTCCGCTGGCGCTGGATAACTATAAAAGCGTCGCAAACGAACAGTATTTTGCCGATCTCGTGGAAAGCTGCCACATCGCATTTTTCTTTGGTGGCGCACAGTTAAGACACTCGAGAACGCTTTTGAACGATGACGGGACTCTTTCCAAGGTCGGTCAGGCGATTCAAAACGTGCTTGCAAGAGGCGGAACCGTTGCCGGATCCAGTGCGGGCTCTGCGGTCATGTCCGGTTATTCCTATACGGACGGCGCCGACTATTCCTATCAGCCGATGTATTGGAATCAAACCGAGCTTGTTGATTTCGAAAAGTATAATGGAAAAACCGATAAGGAGCCGGTAGCGGCAAATAAGGGAAATAGCCTGTATTATAAAAGCATCGGAGTCATCAAGCCTGCTGCAGGCAAGAATGCGTTGATGGATTCTCATTTTGATATCCGTGGCAGATTGGGCAGACTGCTGGTCGCATTGAGAGATACGGACAGAACAGGGCTTGCCATAGGACCCGACGAGGGAACCGGAATCAGAATCAGAGAAAAGGTCGGAACGGTATTTGGTTTGGGCGGAGTATATATTGTCGACGCGTCCCATGCTGTCTGGAGCTCGGGCACCGGCCCATCCAATCCCCTGTCTGTAACGGGCATTAAGCTGCATTACCTGACAGAAGGAGACACCTACAATTTTGATACCGGCATTGTTACTCCAAAGAGCGGCAAAACGGAGATCACCTCACCGGTTGGACCAGTTTACAAGACGGTGGATGCGTTCGGACCGTACGAAACGAGCAAAACCCTTCTATACATGGTCAGAAGCGATGTTGAGTTGGTGACGGTAAAAGGGAAAAAAGCGCCGGATAACGCATTTGCCGGGGGACCGACCTTTGATGTTACTTATACGAAGACTGCCGGAACAAAGGCATATGATTGCGCTGATCTTTATGATCAGGGCGATATTGCGAAGCCTATGTCGGGTCTCCGGAAAACGACAATTGCTGATTTGACCATGGACGTTGCCCCGGGGAACCATCTGCCCCTTGTAAAACGAATCATCAATACAGACACCAGCGCCGATATCGAGTTCAACAATCCGCTGAAACTTGGGGGTACTACTAACGGCCCGGTGGATCTGTCCGGAAGTACCGCCGGAGTCGGAGATTATATCGTGATTGAGGGCAGCGGAAAAGTGAAAAAGGATATCGTTCCAGAGACCTTCGCAATCAATGGAAATGTCCTGCATGTAGAACTGGCTGGCAGCAGCTTTCAAGCGGGTGATACGCTTTCGCTGACGGAAGCGGTGAAGGACATCTACGGCGAGTCGGTAAATAAAGACATTTCCTTCTGGTATGATGGAACAAAATGGTCGTCTCCACTGAAGGTGGAGGAGGTGTATCCGTCGAGCAGCAAGCTTTTCAGGACATTTATAGCCTTCAGTAATGAAATCGCGACTGGGTATACCGATGCGGCGGACGATCATTATTTCATCGATCCAGCCTCGTCATCGGAAGTCAAGTCCCAGTACATCGTTGTGAAGGACAGCGAGGGTAACGTAAAAGAGCTGGACAGCGCCAATTCCTTCTGGCTCGATCCGGAGTACCCAAAGGAAATCATGATTGATCTGGACACGGATGACTTTGAAACCGGTGATACGGTTACGATCACCACGAAGATTAAGGATATTTTCGGCGAAGGGCTCGTCAAGGATGTTACGTACCGCTACTTCTATGATGAGATCAACGAGGAGGGAGAGTGGACTTTGGTTCCATAAAACTAAGGCGCCATCCAAATTTGGATGGCGCCTTGATTTTAGGCTTTTATTGCTTTTATTGTTCGAGGATTTCTCCGGTGGTGGAGATAGTGACAACCTGCCACGGGATCATCTTTCCGCTGTTCTTCAGGGCTGTGACCGCCGCATTTTGGATTCCGCCGCAGCAGGGAACTTCCATCCGGACTACGGTGACGCTCTTGATATTGTTGTTTGCCAGGATTGCAGTCAGCTTTTCGGAATAGTCGCCTTCATCCAGCTTCGGGCAGCCGATGATTGTGATC
>CAMJRV010000558.1 GCA_946408315.1 uncultured Bacillota bacterium
GTCCAGGATGAGCTCCCGCGTTTTTTAAATGGATTTTTCGCCTACCTCAAGGGAAACGTTCTGCCCATGACCCGGCTGGCCTACCTGCAGGATATCCGTTTCTTCTGCAGCTATCTGATTCACGAGACAGATCTGACGAAGGCGGAAACGATGCGGGAGATCAAGCAGGAAGAGTTCGAGGAGATCAGGGCTGTAGACGTCAATCTCTTCATCGACTACTGCAGACGATATAAGGTGGAAAAAGAACATGCCGTCTATATTTATGAGAACGACAACAAATCACTGGCGAGGAAAAAATCGTCCATTTCGGTCATGTTCAAGCATCTCTACCGCAGCGAGCTGATCACCAGAAACATTACCGACGCCATCGAACCGATCCGGCTTCCGAAACCGGGTGAGAGGGAGATCAAGGCGCTGCAGGACGACGAGGTCATGCGCATGCTGGACGCCGTCACGACGGGAGCCAGCCTGACGAAAAAAGAACGGGATTTCTGGGAAAAGACGAAGAAACGAGACAAGGCTATCCTGATCCTGTTTCTTACCTATGGACTCCGCCTCTCCGAACTGCAGCAGCTCAACGTTTCTTCCTTCAATTTCAGCCGGGGAGAGTTTAAAATATACCGGAAGCGCGGAAAAGAGTCGATTATGCCCATCAACCAGTCGGTAGAAAAGGTGGTTACCGCCTATATCGAGGAGGAGAGGGCGGCTGGGGATAAACTGACGGAAGAAAACAAGGACGCGCTGTTCCTTTCCCTTCAGGGGAGCCGCATGACAGAGCGGCAGATACGGCAGCTTGTAAAAAAATATACCTCCATCGGCCTGACTACTTCGAGAGACGGAGGCTACAGCCCTCATAAATTGCGGGCGACGGCGGCGACGTCCCTGATCGGAAGGGGCAATTCCATCTTTGACGTGCAGGCCCTTCTGGACCATGAAAACGTAACGACGACGCAGCTTTACGCAGCTCATGCGAAAAATGTAAAACGGGATCTGGTAAAGAACTTTGAATGGGAAGAGGAATTCGATAAAAATTTGAAATAATGTTTATAGGATTAACAATACAAATATTATGTAAATAAAAATGGAGACGACTATGCAGAACAATACCTTTCAACTATTAAACAAGGAATTCGGAATTCATGAGAGTGTGCTTTCCGCCGTTTCGGAAGCGGAAACACAGGTAAAGGAAATCTTTCACGAGCTGGACGACATCATGGCATACAATCAGTATAAAGTGCTGGACGCTTTTCAAAAAAACAGAATTTCCGACATGCATTTCGGTTGGAATACAGGCTACGGTTACAATGATCCGGGAAGAGAGGCGCTGGAAAAGGTCTACTCCGATATTTTCAAGACGGAGGCCGCTCTGGTCAGACCAATTATTGTCAACGGAACCCACGCGTTAACTCTCACCTTAACGGGCATACTACGACCTGGTGACGAGTTGATTTACTGCACGGGAAATCCCTACGACACTCTTGAGGAAGTCATCGGAATCCGAGGTGAGGGCAGAGGCTCTTTGAAAGATTTCGGCATAACCTATAAACAGGTGGAGCTGAGAGCAGACGGGACTATCGATCTGGAAGCACTCCGGGCCGCCATTTCTTCCAAAACCAGAATGATTACGGTACAGCGCGCTACCGGGTATGGCTGGCGCAAAGCCATCACCATCCCGGAAATCGAGGAATGGGCTCGGTTTGTCAAGTCGATCCGCCCGGATCTCATCTGTATGGTAGACAACTGCTACGGTGAGTTTCTTGATACCCAAGAGCCGACTGAGGTGGGCGCCGACGTAGTCGCAGGTTCTCTGATCAAAAATCCGGGAGGCGGGCTTGCTCTGACCGGCGGCTATATTGCAGGCCGTTCCGACTTGATTGAAAGCATTTCTTATAGAATGACCTCCCCGGGAATTGGCGGAGAATGCGGCTTGACCTTCGGCCAGACCAGAACGATGTTCCAGGGATTGTTTATCGCTCCGAAAACCGTAAACGGTGCGGTGAAGGGCGCCATCCTCTGCGCAAAGGTATTTGAAAACCTCGGATTTGACGTCTGCCCGAAACCGGAGGACAGGAGAAGCGACATCATTGAAGCGGTCAAACTGGGAAACCCGGAAGCCGTCGTAGCGTTTTGCGAAGGAATTCAGGCGGCGGCGCCGATTGATTCCCATGTAACGCCGGTTCCCTGGGATATGCCGGGCTATGAAGATCCGGTCATTATGGCCGCCGGAGCCTTCGTTCAGGGGTCTTCCATCGAGCTGAGCGCGGACGCTCCGATTCGCGCGCCTTATATCGTATATTTCCAGGGCGGCCTGACATATGAGCATTCTAAATTCGGCGTCATAAAAGCGCTTCAGGCCTTGTATGAAAAGAAGCTGGTTTCTATTGACTTATAATTATAATATGGATGACCGGTGTAATGGTCAGCGCTAAGGAAACTCAAAACTTGCAGGTGGTTGGGATGAGACATCGCAATGAAAAAAGAAGAAAAATAATCAGAACGGCCTTTTCCGTTCTGAAGCTGCTGATCTTGTTCGGCATCATCATCGGTATGCCGGTCTATATTTATTTTACTTATCCGGAGCTGATCGACCGCTTCCGAAGCCTGGAGGAAATCAATAAGCTGCTGAACCAGCATAAGACGGAAAGCATCTTCCTCTATATCGGGT
>CAMJRV010000559.1 GCA_946408315.1 uncultured Bacillota bacterium
GCCGGAAAGCACGGAAAAGGATTTGGCGTGGTTGCGGAGGAAGTGAGAAATCTTGCGGCCAGGAGCGGAGAAGCCGCGAAACGGACGACAGAAATCATCGCGGAATCCATGCATGCCATCCAGGCAGGAACCGTGTCGGCGGACAATACGGCGAAGGTCTTCCATGAAATCTTAGGAGCTGTCGACAAGCTGACCGGCCTTGTGGTAAATATAGACGAAGCCTCCAACGAGCAGGCCGGGAAGATATCGATCATTCATCACGGAATTGAGCAGGTATCTCAGATGATACAGCGGAATTCGGCCCTGGCGGCGCAGAGCTCGGAAATGAGTGAAAGCTTGCATGAACAGGCCGGAGTTCTGGCGAATATGGTTTCTGATTTCCGGTATCAGAAAAAACTCCTGCCGGATGAGCAGGAACTGTTTCTCCTGGCGGACTCGCAGGACAAGTTTCTCATGCCGAGAGGAGGCGATTTCGGGGAATTATTCGATCAGGATTAAACCGAAATGGTTCCGGATCTCATCTTTGCTTTTCAAAACGGTAATTTCATAGCCGTTATTACGCGCTGTCCCGAAGACGTCGATTCCGCATGCTTCCATGGACGGCGCTGTCTTTTCCGGAAAGTTGCACCCGCTGTCGTTACATGTTTTGCATAGACTGCACGGACCGCTGCCAAAAGCGATTGCCTTATAATATCCGTCAAGAAATATTTCTTTTGCCGCCTTTACAGCCCGGTCGGTCGCCGACCAATCGTGACATCGAAAAAGAAGGGCTGTTTTATAACTGTCTATGATTTCCTGGGTTTCCTTGTAGCCTGGGGTTTTCGGAGGGCAGCACCAGCTTTTGCCGTAATGTCCGCACCCGAACTGGCATTTAAAGATTGTCCAGGGAGCCGTCACGATGGATTTCGTGTCTATTATTTTGACGCTGTCTGCGCCCATCTCCTCCAGCAGCTGTTTATATTTTTCCATAATATGTTCTATGAACCTCATTTCGAATTGTAAGTGCTTTGGAATATGTGCTTTCTTTCATTTTACGTTTGAACTCTTAATGATTCAACATTTAAATATTTCGCTTGTTTACATGCATTGATTATGGTAAAATATGGAAAATAAATTTCGTATTATTAAACCATTCCCTTCAAAATATTTGACACCATATATAACACCATGTTATATTGAGTAAAGGAAGTGATTTAACCTGTAAAATGGGCGCACCGCGAAGTGGAAGCAGCCATTGCACATTTCGAAAAGAAGGCTGTGCACCAATTACGATGCCAAAAGAAGACCCTGTTGGTATAACGTATGTCAAAATGGTAAGAGATATTATAGAAAGCGAGGTTGGGAAAGAATGAAAGACCTTGAATACTATACGAAAAAAAACTACAGAATCGAAATCATTAGGGATGAAGGCGGGGAAGGCTATGTTGCGCAGTATCCGGAACTCAAAGGCTGTATCACTTGTGCGGGCAGCATTGAAAAAGCAGTTGCTAACCTGGAGGATGCGAAGAGAGAATGGCTGGCTGCGGCGTTGGAGGATGGTTATTCAATTCCTGAACCTGATAGTGACGAACGGTATTCCGGACAGTTTAAGCTTAGGATTCCAAAAGCTCTTCATCGCGCATTAGCTGAAGAATCTAAAAGGGAAGGAATCAGTATGAACCAATACTGTGTATATCTGCTGAGCAGAAACCTTCCTGAGACACCCTCTGTTAGACCTCCATCTGTAACATCAGCACATTATTTAGAACAACAGGCATAATAGGATCATCAAAGTTCGGCTTATTTAGCCGGGCTTTTCTTTTTTCATATCACAAATTAATTCACATACTTGACTATCTGAACATATGAATATATAATCATATATAACATATGAATACTTACTCAAATGTTCAAGCTTGAAATATTCGAAAAAAACGCGGAAAAGGGGTGCGATTATGGTTGATAGAAAAAATGAAATTGAACGGTGCGACTGTACCGTAATACACGAAGAGATCGTCAATATGGTCAAGGTCAGGATGCCGGAGGAAGAATCTCTTTACGATCTGGCGGAGTTGTTTAAGGTGTTCGGGGATTCGACCAGGATAAAGATCCTATGGGCGCTGGCGGAATCGGAGATGTGCGTCTGCGACATCGCCTCCCTCCTGAACATGACTCAATCGGCTATCTCTCATCAGCTGAGGCTTTTGAAACAGGCCAGGCTGGTCAAGAACCGGAAGGACGGAAAAGTCGTGTATTATTCTCTTGACGACGCACATGTAAAACAGATATTTGAACAGGGCTTGGATCATATCAACGAATAGCGGCGGAAAGGCAGTCTATTCAGAAAGGCGGAATTTATTATGGCTATCAGCAAAAGGGAATACATTTTAGAAGGCCTGGACTGTGCGAATTGTGCAGCGAAGATCGAGAAGAAAGCAGGCGAGCTTGACGGCATCGACTCGGCAACTATGAACTTCGTCACGAAGACACTGACTTTGAATGGCAGCAATGCGAACGCCATGGAGTCTTTAACTTCACAGGTGAAGAAAATCGTGAAAGCGCTGGAACCGGACGTCGTCGTCCAGGAAAAGGAAATTCATGACCATGAGGATGACCACGATCACGACCATAGTCACGGCGGTGAGAGCAGCAAAAAGGAATTGGCCCGGCTGATCGT
>CAMJRV010000560.1 GCA_946408315.1 uncultured Bacillota bacterium
GTGTATGGGAAAGACGCTTCGTGGGTTCGTGCGGGGATTATCTCAGGCTGGCTGCCCATCGGAAAGGCCACCAGAAACGGTAAGCTGGTCACGAGCGTCGAAGAGATGAACTCGAAGTACGGACGTATCAACTTCTACATTTCCCCAAAGCGTCTCTACGAGGAAACCGGCTACAAATGGAAAGGAGAAAAGCAATAGTATGAGCACCACGATCAGACCGGCCCTGTCTTACAAGAACAAATACTGGATCGAGAAGCACCGCTACTATGAGCTGAAACATTTCTGCCTCCAGTATCCGGGCTGGAAAAGGGACTACATGGCCCTGGACGGACTGAAGAAGCAGCCCCACGACTTGTCTCTGCTGGTACGGACGAACGTCATCAGCGATCCAACGGCCCGGTGCGCCGAGGCCAAGCTGTTCTACTCCGAGCGCATGGAACTGGTGGAGCGGGTGGCCTACGAGACCGACCGCGACCTGCATTCCTATATTCTCAAGGCGGTCACCGAGGGCCTTTCCTTTGAGACGTTGAAGACGCAGACCGATATTCCCTGCTGCCGGGACGTCTACTACGACCTTTACCGCCGGTTCTTCTGGCTCCTGAACAGGGCCCGTGGATGACCCCCGCGAGCGGAACACAGCCCTTTATGGAAACCCAGACAATATTACATGAAGGAGTTGTTATCATGAAGCGAATGGTTAGCTATATCAGAGGTATCTTTACGGGGTTCTGGATCGGAGCGGTCTTTGTGGCCACCGTGTTCATGAGCTGTAAGGATGTCCGCGATGGATGGAACGTCATCGCCGGCGACAAGCACGCCTGCATCAGAGGCTGAGTTTCAGTAAGGGAGAGTCCTGCAACAAGGGCTCTTACCCTTTCGCGCGAAATCCACACAGCCCTTTATGGAAACCAAAAGGTAAAACCAAAATCTTATTACATCGGAGGTTACAGTTATGTACGACAACAAGAATTTGAGCAAGGAGTTCAAGGCGACGGTGGAGGAGACTAAGGGGTTGCTTATGGCGACGGCTATGGAGTCGTCCGTATCCACTATGGATGCTGACGACATCGTGACCAACGTCAAAGCGCTCCGTCTGCTCAACCGGCTGCTGGATCTCTCCTGCGCCATGTTCGAGAAGCAGGACAAGCTGATGGACAAGATGGACAAGGCGATGGACAAGTATCTGAAGGAGAACTAAACCCGAAGGGGCTGCGGAAACGCGGCCTCTTCCCCTTTCACGCATTTATATTTGAAAGGAGACGACCATGGAACAGAAGATTTCATTGGACATGCCCATCGAGGAACTTGACTTTTCCACCCGATCCTACAACTGCCTGACCCGAAGCGGCATCCTTACGCTCGGCGCTCTCGTTGACACAAGCCGCCGGGAATTGGGCTGTATCAGGAACATGGGCGCAAAAAGTATGGAGGAAATCGAGGAAAAGGTACGCCTGTGCGGTTATGCACTCAAGGACGCCCCGAGATGCGACCATCTTAAAAAGATGCAATTTCTGAAGAAGGCTCACGACCACTTCTTCGAGCTGACACGAAGTTTCAACTCCACACACTTTTCTCCGTACAGCCAGGATTGGGTGTATCCGTCCGTACTGGCGAGCAGTACCGGGTGGGAATACGTCAGAAAAGTGGTGCTCATGGCGTATGGCGTTTCTGATATTTGTTCTCTCCCGGACGACAAAGAAGAGGAAGTCAATGCCTTTGCGATTGAATTGACCGACTCAGCAAGCAGACAACAGGCTACGTCCGATAACTATTTCGCGTGCGTAACAAGCCCTTTTATGGAGGTGACAGCTATGGACGAAACCAAAGCTAAAAGCGCAGTCGAGGAACTGAGAGCCGTCGTCATGTGTCTGTATCGGTCAGCCGGTAATCTCGACAATATCTTACAGAGCATTGAGCTCGAATTGGATGGAACCAAATCGGACTCGCTCTACACTAAGGCATTTTGTCGGAGCAAGCGGATGTACCGGGAGGACGTGATGAAGGCGGCGGGATTCAGCGGCCTGGACAATCTGGAAGCTGAGGCGTGGAACAAACTGCTGGAGGCATTCTCCAAGGAGACGGAGTCCTGACAAGGGCTCCTCTCTTTTATATTTTCCATACGCAGGTGACGGAAAAGTGTGGTAAATTGTTATCCTGAAAAATTCCCGGGTAGAAAAATCCGAAAAACAGTTTGAAAGGAGGTGTGCGCTATGTGGATCGTACTCGCTTTGATCGGAGGTATTCTGGTTGGCGTCGCGGCTTCGGCCGTATATTTTCGTGCCAGGACTATCGGCTTGCTCAGGGTTGACCGCTCCGATCCGTCCGAACCCCCGTATCTCTTTCTGGAAGTGGAAAAGAATCCGGACGCCCTGCAACATGGGCGGCTGGTGGTTCTGCGAATCCGGAAAGAGAACCTGATCTCGCACGAATAACACCCGCTTTTATGGAGCCATCTACAAAACGAAGGAGGTTTATACGAGATGGAAGAGATCAACAAATTGATGGATGAGGAGATCGTCAGCCAGATCAAAGGGCTGAAGACCCTCCAGGCCGGGTCGCAGGAGCAGACTGCGGCAGTCAAGAACCTGACAGCATTGTATGAGGCCAGGATCAACCAGGAGAAGGTCCAGTTGGACGCCGACGACAAGCG
>CAMJRV010000561.1 GCA_946408315.1 uncultured Bacillota bacterium
GCAAAAAATTGTCACAGATGGAAGCGCTCCAGTTTGAAATCGCAGAGATGAAGACCAGAATCGAAGCTGCAAGACTGCTGATCTACAAGGCTGCGGACATGAAGGATAAGCATCTTGCTTATGGCCCTGCTTCTGCAATGGCGAAATTATTTGCCGCGGAGACCGCGATGTACGTAACGACCAAGGCTGTACAGCTTCACGGCGGTTACGGATATACGAAGGATTATCCGGTCGAAAGAATGATGCGAGACGCAAAGATCACTGAGATTTATGAAGGAACTTCAGAAGTACAGAAGATCGTTATCGCGGCGTCCGTATTTGGTAAATAATCGGTAAGAAGGAGGATATGAAAATGGCATTTAGAATTATAGTCTGCGCAAAGCAGGTTCCCGATACGAATGAAATCAAGATCGACCCGGTCAAAAAGACGTTGATCAGAGAAGGCGTTCCGAGCATCTTAAATCACGACGACGCAAACGCTCTGGAAGAAGCTCTGAAAATAAAGGATATGTATCCCGATACTCATATTACGGTAGTGACGATGGGACCTCCCCAGGCGAAGGATATGCTGCTGGAATGTCTTGCGATGGGCGCTGATGAAGGCGTTCTGGTCAGCGACAGAGCGGTTGGCGGATCCGACACATGGGCGACTTCCAACGCATTGGCTGCAGCGATTCATAAGTTGGGCGGATATGACCTCATCTTTGCCGGACGTCAGGCAATCGACGGAGACACCGCTCAGGTAGGACCTCAGCTTGCTGAAAAGCTCGGCTTGCCTCAGGTTACATACGTAACCGAGTTTGAGATCGCCAAAGACATGAAGGATATCACGGTAAAGAGAGCGATGGAAGACGGCTATGAGCTGATCAAGATCCAGACGCCCTGCATGCTGACCGCGATCAAAGAGCTGAACAAGCCGAGATATATGTCCATC
The DNA here is from genome assembly GCA_946408315.1 of uncultured Bacillota bacterium. GTDB lineage: Bacteria > Bacillota > Clostridia > Peptostreptococcales > Anaerovoracaceae > Anoxybacterium. The sequence goes on from CAMJRV010000561.1 coordinate 935, forward strand.
AACGGTATCTTCGGACTGAAGAACAAGGAAATCAAGGTCTGGAATGCGAAAGACATCGAAGTCGATCTCAACACAGTAGGTCTTGATGCTTCTCCGACAAACGTATACCGCTCCTTCACACCGGTTCCGAAGGGAAAAGGCACGATGATCGAAGCGGACAGTGAAAAAGAAACTGCACAGAAGCTTTTAATTAATTTAAAAGCAAAGCATGTAATCTAAGAGGAGGAGGATATTGAAATGGCAATTGTAGTTATAAAAGATAAATGTAAGGGCTGTAAATTATGTATCAAAGCGTGCCCCTTTGAAGCCATTGATATGGAAGGAAAGCTGGCGGTCATCAACGAAAAGTGTACCGCATGTAACCAGTGTATTCCTGCCTGCCCGTTCAATGCGATCGAAAAGACGGAAGACAAGGACGGCCCTGTAGACCTTTCCGCATACAAGAATGTCTGGGTTTATGCAGAGCAGAGAAAGGGCAAGATCATGAACGTTGCCCTGGAACTGATCGGTGAAGGCCGCAGACTGTCCAGAGAAATCAGCGACGATACGAAGGTTTGCGCGCTGATCGTTGGAAACAACGTCGAGAACCTGGCAAAAGAGTGTTATGAATACGGCGCCGACTCCGTATATCTCATTGAAGATTCTCTTCTTGAGCACTATACGACGGACGGCTATACAAAGGTCATCGTAGACGCAGTCAGAGAGCATAAGCCGGAGATCGTGATCTACGGAGCGACCCACATCGGCAGAGACCTTGCGCCGAGAGTAGCGGCAAGACTGAACACCGGTCTGACCGCCGACTGTACAAGACTTGACGTTAAGGTTGCAAGCTACATCGACTATGCGGTCAAGAACACCACTCTGGACGTATCTACCCTGGACCCGAACTCTGATGATAAGGGACTGAAGCAGACTCGTCCGGCATTCGGCGGAAACCTGATGGCTACCATCATCTGCCCGAAGACAAGACCTCAGATGTCCACCGTAAGACCTGGCGTTATGCAGAAGAGAGAAAGACAGGCGGGCGCTACCGGCGAACTGGTCAAAATAAAGCCTGCAATCTCCAAGGATGACATCAAGATCGAGATCCTCGATATCGTCAAATCGGCTAAGGAAATCGTATCCCTGACCGATGCGGAAATCATCTGCTCCGGCGGACGTGGTCTGGGCGATCCTTCGGGATTTGAACTGATCAAGAAGTTTGCCGATAAGGTGGGCGGCGTTGTCGGATCTTCCAGAGCGGCTGTAGACGCTGGCTGGATCGATCATTCCCATCAGGTCGGACAGACAGGAACCACCGTTAAGCCTAAGATTTACTTTGCTTGCGGTATTTCGGGAGCAATCCAGCACCTGGCCGGCATGCAGACCTCCGATATCATCGTAGCCATCAACAAGGACCCGGATGCTCCGATCTTTGAAGTGGCCGATTACGGTATCGTAGGCGATCTCTACAAGGTAATCCCGCAGCTCATCGAACAGTGGGATGATGCGGAAGCCCTGTACGACGCTTCTACGAAATAAAAATCAGATACAAAATCGCAATAGCAAGAGAAGGGCTCTGCCGTCCGTCGCGAGACGGATGGCAGAAGGTCCTTCTTTTTCTTTTGACTACCTGGCCCTATTGACGGCAGGTTAGAATTCCATTCTTGATGAAGGATTGATTTTTTTTCGTTGGAAAAACGATTTTTCTTAATCCCCGCATAA
>CAMJRV010000562.1 GCA_946408315.1 uncultured Bacillota bacterium
GGCTGCCAAGCGGTTCAATCTGCCCATAGAGATGATCGGCGATTACCTGGTCTTTGCCTCGGAAGGGTACGCCTTTGCCGATTTTGACGGGGAAGAGCTTGAAGCAGAAGGCTTTCGGGGGAACGGTTCCCTTTTGGAACGTGCGATCCCGCTCATTGCTGTCAATGCCGCCGAAGTCCCTGAAAAATACAGATACAGCAGAGATATCGTAAAAATTATAATGGAGTCACGATGAAGACAGACTTAAAAGATTTGACGATGAAAGAACTGGAAAACTATCTGGAGAGGCTTGGCGAAAAAAAGTTCAGAGCAAAACAGATTTTCAGTTGGATTTATAAAGGAGCGGGAAGCTTCGGAGAGATGACCGACCTTTCCCTGGAATTGAGACAGAAGCTGGAAGAAAATGCGGAGATAAAAAAGCTTCGGATTCTGAAGGTACAGCATTCCGAAAAGGATGGCACCAGAAAGTATCTGTTCGGCCTGGAAGACGGCAATTCCATCGAAAGCGTGTTTATGAAGTATAAATTCGGAAATACGGTTTGTATTTCCTCTCAGGCCGGATGCCGGATGGGGTGCAGTTTCTGTGCTTCGGCAATCAACGGACTGCAGAGAAACCTTACCGCCGGTGAAATGGCGGACCAGATCCTTTCCATCGAAAAGGATACGGGAGAAAAGGTAGGAAATATCGTCGTGATGGGGACCGGAGAGCCGTTGGACAACTATGAAAACCTGTCCGGGTTCATCAGAAACATCAATGACAAGAGCGGGCTGAACATCGGGATGAGGAACATCACCGTTTCGACCTGCGGACTGGTTCCGAAGATTCCTGATATCGCAGCGGACTTTCCCCAGATCAACCTTGCCGTTTCCCTTCATGCCCCTAACGATTCCATCCGGAATAAGCTGATGCCCATCAGCAGAAGATATCCGATGGACGAGCTTCTGAAAGCGTGCCGGCGCCATGTCGGGCTGACCGGAAGGAGGATCACCTTTGAATACGCTCTTGTAAGAGGCGTAAACGACAGCGACAGAAACGGGGAGGAGCTTGCGGACAAGCTGCGGGGCCTCAACTGCCATGTCAATCTGATTCCTTTAAACCGCGTTGCGGAAACCGGACTCTACGGCACAGAACGGGCCGACGCGGAACGGTTTTGCGCTCTGCTTGAAAAACGGGGAATTCAGGTCACTATAAGGAGAGAATTGGGCAGCGACATCGATGCGGCCTGCGGACAGCTGAGATTAATCTCCGATTGACAGAAAGTTTCGGTTAAATAACGAGAAATGACTTTCTTATCTTGCCCGGGAGATATTGCTTAGTGTATAATGAATTTAAACATCCTATTATTCGTTAAATTAAAGTAAAATGAAGGGGGCGATTAAAATGGTTAAGTTATTGGTTGGTCGCAAAGGCAGCGGTAAAACCAAAAGTATGATTCAGCTTGCCAACGACCGGGTGGAGAAGAGCGACGGAAGTGTTGTTTTTATCAATAAGAATCATAGACTGATGTATGACTTGAAGTATAAGATCCGTGTGGTCTGTATGGAGGAATACGAGCATATCACGAACAGCGACGAATATATCGGATTCCTTTACGGGATCATCAGTTCGGATCATGATATTGAAGTTATTTTTATAGATAGTATTTTGAAGCATGCTGATGTTGAGATAGCGGATCTGCCTGAATTTTTAAGCAGACTGAAAGAAATCTCAGACAAATACGAGATTGAGTTCATCGTCAGCGTCAGTGCTACAACGGAGGAAATCGGGGATCTTGCGGCGCAATACGAAATCCTGAATTAATACGTTCCTGAAATAAAAGTAATTGAGGCGGTGATCTGATCACCGCCTTCGGTTTGAGATGGGGGAAAAAATGAAACCAAACAGCGAGAAAAAACTTATCTTATGGGATCTGGACGGAACCCTCATGCATTGCGGCAGTGACGGAACGAAGGCGCTCAACGAAGCGTTCCGAAAGCTGTACGACGTTGAAGACGCATTCTCGAAAGCCGGGATCGGTCATGCCATGGACGCGGTGATATTGGACAGGATTATGGAGAGCAACCAGCTCGATAAAAGCGGGCTTGAAAGGGTGAAGCAGGAATATATCGACATCTTGGGTCTGATTCTCCGGGAAAACTCTCAGAAGAGAATTCTGCCCGGAATAAAGGAACTGCTTGCGCATATCGACGGCAGCGAGAACAGCTACAACGCACTGCTGACGAGCAATCTGCGGATCGGAGCCGAAACGAAGCTGAAATCGGTGGGGATTGACCAATACTTCCATGTGGGAGGCTTCGGCGATGATTTCGGCGAAAAATGGGATGCAGCCAAAAAAGGGATTCGGGAAGCAGAAGACTGTTATGGAGTCAAATTTGGAAAAGAAAATATTTACATTATCGGCGACAGCATTTATGATATCGAGTGTGCAAAGAGGATAGACGTCGTCAGTATCGGAGTTGCGACAGGCTTTGCGGAATATGAAATGCTCAAAAGCAGAGAGCCGGACTATCTCTATGAGGATTTGTCCGACTGGCAGTCGCTGGTACAGATACATATGTGGGAATAGGGGCGGATCATGAAAAAAGTAGTAGTATATATCTTCATCTCGGCAGTCCTGTTCAGCACCATGGAGG
>CAMJRV010000563.1 GCA_946408315.1 uncultured Bacillota bacterium
ATTATAACGGAATGAATGCTGCCAATAAGGGCTGCATAAGAACCGTAATCATATTTTTTTTTGAGGAGGAATGATTTATGGATTATGGAATTATCTCCTGTATCCCAATTGCTGTACTGATCATCGGGGTACTCATCACAAAAAGAATGGCGGAAATGATCATTTTGTCTTCCCTGATCGGCGCAATCCTAGTTCACAAGGGGGACTTCTTTTCCGGGTACATAGGAATGATGTACGGAGCCCTTTCAAATCCCTCGTATCAATTCTTGTTGATTATTTTGCTGGGATTCGGTGGAATGACCAAGCTGTTCGAGAAATCAGGATCTTTGATGGGCATTGGAAATGCACTTTCAAAATATGCCGACAGCCCAAAAAAATCCATGGTGGTGACATGGATCGTGGGGATCATTATGTTTGTCGACGATTATTTGAACGTACTCGCCACATCCTTTTCCATGAGGACGCTTACGGACAGGAACGGCGTCCCGAGAGAGCATCTAGCCTACGGAGTGAATTCCATGGGAGCCTGCGTTTGTGTGTTGGTTCCCTTTACCAGTTGGGCGGCTTTCGCCATAGGAACCATTTCAGAACAAGGGCTGGGCTTTTCCGATTATGTGCGGAGTATTCCATATATGTTTTTCCCCTGGATTGCAATCATCGTCTGTCTGCTCGTAGCCATCGGAGTGATCCCAAAGGTAGGTCTGATCAAAAAGGCTTACGAGAGAGTCGCGGCCGGCGGCCCCGTTCACGTAGAGGAAAAAGCAGGCGCTTCTCTCGTAAACATTGAAGTGGATGAGAACACAAAGCCAAGCACCCCGTTAAACTTTATCGTTCCCATCGTCGTTTTGATCGTTGCGGTTCTTGTATTTGAAAATGATGTTATTCACGGAATCATCGCAGCGCTGGTGGTACAGGCGGTGATGTATATCGCTCAGAGGATCGTTACGCTGGAAGAGTTTATGGGCACTTTATTCGAAGGCATTTCCTCCATGGCTCCACTTGCAGTGGTCATTAGTTTCGCCTATGTATTGGGCTCCGCCAACGATGCCATGGGTTTTGCGCCATATCTTATCGGAATCATGACAAAAGCAATTTCCCCTCAGCTGCTGCCTGCCTTCGCTTTTATCGTCGTTGGATTAGTCGCTTTCGCTGCGGCAAGTTTTTGGGTATTGATTATTATAACTGTTCCGATCTTTATTCCTCTCAGCGTTAGCATGGGTGTGGACCCGGCCATCGTTGTGGCCGGCATCATGTCTGGAGTGGCTTTTGGCAGCAAATTCTGTTTCTACTCCGACGCCGTATTTATGACTTCGGCAGGAACAGGGGTATCCAATATGACACAGATCAAAGCTGTGGCGCCTTATGTGCTGGGCTCGGCAGCTCTGGCAATCCTGTTCTATCTGGTTGTAGGGTTTGTGTCGGTTTAGCAGGATGATTATGATCTTATGTTTGTTCCAAGATTGCAATATAATATACAAAGGAGTTTGACATGCAAAACGCAGATCTCATATTAAAAGGAAATGCGATATTTACAGCCCAACACCCAAGCCTCATATCAGGAGGTGTCGCCATCATGGGCAACCGAATCGTCGCGGTAGGGGAGGAAAGTGAAATAAACCGGTGGATAGGAGAGGCTACCAAAGTTCTTACATATGACAATAAGCTCATCATGCCCGGTTTTATCGACGCCCATGATCATTATTTTATGGGAGCAATATCAGCCAGCGAGCATATGTGCACTGAAATCGGAGAATCTTCCTCTGAGGAAGAATGCATCTCTATTGTAAAGCGATTCGCAGAGGAGCATCCGGAAGAAAAAAGAATTCTAGGGATTGGCTGGTTCCCTGCAAACTGGGGAGATGCTCCGCTTCCAACGAAACGCTCCTTAGACGCAATTATCCCCGACAGGCCGGTCTATTTGCTGAGCGCTGATGTACATACGTTCTGGATGAACTCAAAGGCGCTCGAGGAAGCTGGCATTAGACCGGAGATGAAACCCAGGAGCGGGGAAATCGGGCACTTTGAAGACGGAGAGCTCAACGGCCTGCTTTTCGAGCCGGAGGCCTTTGCTCCTGCCATGGCAAAGGTTATGGACCTGGATACAGAGACGATGAAAGATGTACACCGTAAATTTCTGGCCCATATCGCCGCCTGCGGAGTGACTTCCATCAGTGAAATGTCGGCGGACGACTACAATGAAACCACGTACAGAAATTACGCGATAGTGAAGGAAATGGAAGAGGCGGGGGAACTTACCAGCAGAATCCACCTTTATACCCGGCTGGCAGGCTACTTCAATTTTTCAAAGGCGAAAGGACTGAAAGGACTGTATAACTCTGAGAAGCTAAGGCTTTCTGGTGTAAAGGGTTTTGTGGATGGTGTGACGTCTACCTACACCGGATATTTGCTGGAACCTTACAGTGATAGGCCGGAAACCTCAGGGATAGGCGTACCTACTGAGCCAAGACACGAGATGGAAGCCTCGATCATAGCCGCAAATGCGGCAGGGTTTGCAGTCAGGCTGCACTGTATCGGCGACGGGGCGGTGAGAATGGCGCTGGATATGTTCGAAGCTTCCAAAAGGGCAAACGGCAGACATGGGCTGAAAAACACCATAGAGCATATCGAAAGCAT
>CAMJRV010000564.1 GCA_946408315.1 uncultured Bacillota bacterium
CCTTCGGTCAGAAAAAGGCAGGACTCTTTCATGGCGTTCATGGCCGGGTGGCCGCAGGTATCGATATATCCGGGGAGCAGTACGTTCCCCCTCAGATCGATGACCTCGGTATGCTTTCCTTCAAATTCGGACAGATCCTCATAATCGCCGACGGCAAGAATCCTTCCCTCCTTGCAGGCGACGGCTTCCACCCATGGCAGATCGGTATTCTGGGTGAAAATTTTGCCTCCCATGAAAATAGAGTCGGCATACTCGCTTTTTTTGAAAAATCCAAAGACCATCATATTCCTCCTTGCAAACGCGCTAAAATATCGGTATCGGCCGGGCAAAACGAATATTCCGGTATCTCGCGGACCGTGATCCACCGGATGTCGTTGTGTTCCAGCTTTTGAGGAGTTCCTTCGGCAATCGCCGCATGGAACAAGGTCAGGTGAACGGTCATATCGGGGTATTCGTGCAGCACCTCCATAAAGACGTCTCCTACGGAGATGGTGACGGCCAGCTCTTCGCGGCATTCCCGAATCAAAGCCTGCGCCTTCGTTTCCTCCGGTTCCACCTTGCCACCGACGAATTCCCAAAGCAGCGCGCGCATCTTGTTTGCCGGGCGCTGGCAGATCAGAAACCGGTCCTGATCCCAGATTAAAGCGGCTACTACTTCTGTCATTTGCATCCCTCCTGTACCGTTAAATCAGGTCAGCATAAATTATATCGTACTTAATTCTGCTTTGGAAGAGATTTCGGAGGAGAATGGAAAATTATGAATTTAATCACAGATTCTATTTTAGTACCTTGACACGCATGGGGATATTACTCTACACTTAGAGCAAAGGTTTGTTAGATGGAAAAGTACAGTTTTGGCATCGCCAACCTTGTCGAAGCAATCATAAAAGTTTTGAGGGATGCTATGAAAGTCACATTAAAAACGATTGCGGCTCTTGCGGATACATCTCCGGCCACGGTTTCCCGAGTTCTGAACAATCGCGGGTATGTCAAGGAGGAGACGCGCAACCGTATTGAGATGGCGATCCAGGAAAGCGCGTACACGCCTAAAGAGTCTAAATCCGTCTCCGTGAACCAAACAGGAAAGATCATTCTGGTGATCTCCAGCAACATCACCAGCCAGGTCTATATCGATTATTTCCAGGGTTTGAGCGCCTATTTGGGAGAAAAGGGCTATCTGTGCCTGGAAGCCTATACCGCCCAGGACACAGCGGAGGATATCCGCTATCTGAAATTTGCCAACGACAATTATTTCGGCGCCATTGTCCTGCTGAATATTTCAGAAACACCGGAGCTGATCGAAGCGTTGAAAGACATCCGGTGCCCGGTTGTTTTCGTAAACCGGTATCTGCGGTCTGCAGATGTGGATGCCATTTGTGTGGACAACTATCGGGGCGGGTACGCTGCCACCAGGTATCTGATTGACGCCGGACACACCCGCATCATCCATCTGGCAGGCACGCCCACTTCCGTGGTCAGTCAGGACCGTATGCTGGGCTTTCACGACGCTATGGTGGATGCGGGACTCTCCCTTTCAGAGGAAAATATTTTTCAGGGGAATCTGCGCAAGGACAGCGGAGAACAGTTGGGCCACTGGCTGGCGGCTACGCCAAACGACTTCACCGCCGTTTTTGTGTCCAACGACATGATGGCCGTAGGGCTTCTGAACACGCTGTATGAGCACGGCCTTTCCGTCCCGGAGGACTTGAGCATCATCAGCTTTGATACCACACCCCTGGTCAAAAATGCCCGTGTCAAGCTGACCACCATTGGCTTCAACAGCCATGAGATGGGGGAAGCGGCGGGGGAGATCGTCTATCAGCGGATGCACTTCCAGAAATCCTCTCCCAGACGGGTCATCTATCCGGCCAGCATTGACGAGGGGAATAGTGTGAAACGGCTGAAATAAATAAAAAGGGGGCCGAACTCCTCAATGGAGCCGGCCCCTTTGATACGCCTGTATGCTATCCCGGGACACTATGTCTCAAGATATGCCATTAATATTTGATCATGAACTTTCTGATGATCTTCACCAGATCGTCGTAGCCTGCCGCAAACTGATCCAAGGTCTTGTTTACAGGGCCGTAGGTATCAAATTCTTCTACGCTCATCTCATCGTAAGCCTTTACGAAATCCGGGTGCTTTCTCAGTTCTTTGATGTAATAAGGGTTCACCTCGTCATCCATCCGTGCCTTGATCTCAAAAGCGGAACCGTTGAAGGGCACCTGATTTTTATACGGGATGGTCATGATCATGTCTCCTCCGATAAAATCCAGCCACTGCAGCGGCGTCCGGTAAGCCGCCGACAGCAGCTTTGTCTTCCAGCCCTTTTCTTTGTATACCTTGTATGCTTTTTTTATGCAGGCAATTCCGGCGTAATGCAGGGCGCAGGGATCGATACAGATATTCTGCTTTTCCGCGCTTTCCCGCAGCCAGTCGTCCAGCCTTCCCACCATGATGGTGCAGACGGGGTTGAGTTCGGAATTGTCAAGGCCTTCGGCCTCTCTTCTCGCAAGTCCCCGCTCCACAGCCTCGCCCACGGTGATTGCCTGAGTAGCCGTAAAGGATACGGTAGCGTTGATGCTGACGCCCCGGTAGGTCATCTCTTCAAAGGCTTTGATTCCGGCCGAGG
>CAMJRV010000565.1 GCA_946408315.1 uncultured Bacillota bacterium
CGATCATAGCGGCGCTTACCGCCGTGATCTTTGGGTTCTCGCCGGCAAGCTGAACCAGTTTATTGCCGAACAAACCGGAATAGCTCATGTACTCCGACCCTGCCAGAACGTTGCCCGTGGTTGGATCAAAGGCGCCGATTCCGTGGAATTTTCCAGGGTTGGCCTCCGCATTGCGGTACCCTTTCCCTTTCTTTGTGATGGTGTGGATCAGCACGGGGCCATCCATCATTTTCGCCAGAGAAAACACTTCGACGAGATCGCGGATGTTATGGCCGTCCACCGGTCCGAAATATTTGAAGCCGAGCTGCTCGAAGATGATGCCCGGAACGATGGCGTATTTCAGGGAATCCCGGATATGCTCCATCCCGTTGTACAGCCCTTCGCCGACGCCGGGTATCCCCTTCAGGGTTTTTTTCAGATTCTTTTTCAAATCCAGATAGGTCTGGGAAGCTCTCAGCTTTGACAGGTGCTGGGACATTCCGCCTGTGTTTTTCCCGATGGACATTTCATTGTCGTTGAGGACGACGATCATTTTAGAATGGGACGAACCGGCGTTATTCAGCGCCTCGTAGGCCATTCCCCCCGTCAGGGCGCCGTCACCGATGACCGCGACGACGGAATCGTCTCCGCCTTCGAGATCTCTTGCCGCCGCGTAACCCATGGCCGCAGAAATAGAATTGCTGCTGTGGCCGGTGTCGAACATGTCGTGTACGCTCTCTTTTCTCTTGGGAAATCCGCTGATGCCGTCGAGACAGCGGAGCCCGTCAAAACAAGAGGCTCTGCCTGTCAGAATTTTATGTACGTAGGATTGATGTCCTACATCCCATATCACTTTGTCCTTTGGGCTGTCAAATACCTTGTGAAGCGCGATCGTTAGCTCGACAACGCCGAGATTCGATGCGAGATGACCTCCGTTTTTTGAAACTTTTTCAATCAGGAAGTCCCTGATCTCATAGGTCAGCAGTTCCAGCTCTCTTTCCGGCATTGTCTTCAGGTCCTCCGGAAACTGGTAATCCAGTAAGGTCTTTTTCATGTAGATTAACTCCTATTATATTGTGAAAACGGCACTGTGCCGCTGTTTATTTGATGCGGTTTGCCAGATCGTCCGCCAATTGGATAAAGAACTCCGCATTGTCGTAATACGGCCCCATGGCGGTCTTTGCGTTTTCCGTAAGCTCGAGAACCTTTTCTCTGGACTCCGAAAGTCCGTATCGGCAGGGATAGGTCGCTTTTTTCTTCACCTGGTCCGAACCGGTTTTCTTGCCGGTCTCTTCTTCATCTCCGCTTACGTCCAGAATGTCGTCTACGATCTGGAAGGCGAGGCCCAGATTTTCCGCGTATTCATCCAGATCCTCCAGGGTTTTCTTATCGGTGCCGCCGAGATGGGCGCCGGCCCTGACGGCCGCTTTGATCAGGGCTGCGGTTTTATTTAAATGGATATAGTCGAGAATTTCCTTGGTGCACTGTTTGTCTTCCGCCTCGATGTCGGCAATCTGTCCGGCAATCATTCCCCGGCAGCCCGCGCCTTTTGAAATCTCGTAGACAGCCCGGACTCTTCTCTTCAGCTTTTCTACATTGTCGAAATAGAGGAGCATATCCTTGTTCATCGCTTCAAAGGCAGAGGTAAGCAGTCCGTCTCCTGCGAGGATTGCGACGGCGTCTCCGAACACCTTGTGGTTCGTCGGAATCCCGCGCCGCAGGTCGTCGTTGTCCATGGCGGGCAGATCGTCGTGGATCAGGGAATACGTATGAATGTATTCGATGGCGCAGGCATAGGGAAGCGCCAGCTTTTCATCTCCGCCGCAGAAATCGCAGGCGGCCAAAAGCAGCACCGACCGCAACATTTTTCCGCCGGCTTTCAGGCTATAGGCCATAGATTCGTGTAACGTAATACTTTTATGGTCTATCTCTGGAAGGAAGTACAGCAGGTGTTCTTCAACAAGTGCTTTATACCTTAAATATTCCTTATTCTGCATCCGGGTTCCTCTCCTTTACGCTTCTTTTTTTTCAAAAAATTCGATTTTCTGTTTTGCGTCGCTGAGCATTTCATTACAGTAATTGTAATATTCAATTCCCTGTTCAAAGCTCTCCATGGCAGACTCCAGTGTCGTGCCGTCCTTTTTCAGGATTTCGGCCGACCGCTCCAATCCGGCCAGCGCTTCTTCAAAGCTCATTTTTTTCTTTTGGTTTGCCATGTTGATCCCTCCTTACATCGGAAACCTTACAAACGATTTCTCCATCCTTCATCACTGCGGTCAGATCGTCGCCGGGACGGAACTTTCCGGCTGTACCGGCCAACTTCCCCCCGCCGTCCAATATGGCGGCATATCCCCTGTCCATGATGTTGCGCGGATTCAGTGCGTCCAGACTGACCTTCAGCATTTCGATTCTGGAATGCCAATCCGTCAGCCGGCCGTTAAGCAGACCGGACATCTCTTTATACAAGGTCTCCGCCTTCATGGCGTGGGCCAGCAGACTGTGACTCATAGCTGCGCTCAATGCTCCGGCGCTGTTGTTCGTCACCCGCAATTCCATATATTTAATAAGGCGTTCCATGATATGAATCATGTTTTCCTTTTGGTTTTTCACGTATTCTTTCAGCGCTCCAATATCCGGAGCGGCCATCTGGGCG
>CAMJRV010000566.1 GCA_946408315.1 uncultured Bacillota bacterium
AATGCTGCGTGATAATCTGCAGAGAGATGAACAGGCCGAGTCCCGCGTTGCTGCTTCCCGGCAAGGCGCCGAGGCGGTTTCTTCCCTGGAACTTTCTTTCGAACAGGTGAGGAAGGTCATCCGGATGGACTCCTTCTCCCGTATCGGATACCGTAAATATGATTTCTCCTTCCGGGATGGCAGGGGAAGTGTCGGCTTTTACAAGCCCCTCGTTCTGAAAGCCGGAGCAGCAGACCGATATGACGCCGCCGGCAGGCGTATGACGGATGGAATTGTTGATGAGATTGGAGACGACCTGCTCGATTCTGGAAGGGTCCAGGATAACGACCAGGTTTTCTTTCAGCCCATTTTCCGCATGAAAGGATTTGCCGGACCGGGTCACCTGAAACTCAGACTGGCCGATGACCGTTTTAAAATATTCCCGGGCATCCAGCTCGTAAAATCTGTAGTCCAGCGTCTGTGACGTAAAATGGGATACCTGGATTAAATCCTCCAACAAGGTATTCAGCGTCAGAGTTTTCGCGTGTATCATCTTCAGGTATGACTGGATCGAAGAAGCGGGAACGACTTCATTCAGCATACTTTCCAGATACCCTTGAATGAGGGTGATCGGTGTGCGAAGCTCATGGGAGACATTTTCGATCAAATCTTTTCTTGCCGCCTCAGAAGCCTTCAGGCTCTCTTCTATCTGTTTTCTTTCCGTAATGTCCCGCAGGATTCCTTCCACCGCCGTAGTGATCCCGAACGCGTCCCGTATGGGGAGATAGTGCATTTCGCTCCAACGGCTCGGCTGACCGTCTTTCAGCAGGCAAAGAACAGCCTTGGACGGCGAGTAGATCGGAGCGTCAAACAGATTTAAAAGTTCATTGTTTTCCCCATTGATATCAATGTTCTCAAAAAAGCGCTCCGGAGCAAGATAGAGGTCGACGTCAGAGAATCCCAGCATGGTCTGCACCGACGGGCTGATATACCGGAAGGAGCGCTTTGGATAGCTGTATAAAAACATAGCGTCGGAGGAGTTTTCCACCAGCAGCCGATACCGGTCTTCTCTTTTTACGAAGAGGAAACGGGTTTTTTTGAAATGGATGATCATCAAAAACAGGATGAGAAGATTTACCGTAAAGAGGCCGGTGAAATAATTGAAGGTGGCGATTCCGATATAATTCAATGTGAAGCCGAAATGGTTGCTGAAAATCGCCCAGACGATGATGAGAAAGCTTGCGATCAGCTTTTCCGGAAGGTTCTGGGTCCAGGTATAGGAAATGAACATACATCCCGCCCAGATCAGCAGGAGGGTGCTGAACATTATATTCGGAATTACGATAAACTCATAAAATGATTGGGAAAAGAGGGACAGTCCTATGGTAAAGAGGAAGATCGGCATCATGGTGTAGAGGTATCTCGGCAGCCGGAGCTGAAAGAAATGATGGGTTCCCTGCAGGAACAGCAAGGCTCCCATCAGGGAAAGGGTCTGTCTCTCCGCAATATAATAGTGATTGGAATAGATTCCGCTCAAATTCAGAAGATCCAGAAAAAACATAAAGGAATACACGATCCAGCAGAAGCCCCATAGTGTCATATAAAGCTTCCGATTCTGCCTCGCTAAAAACAGGAAGATCAGGCCGAAAACAAGGGTGGTGGATGTGGTGGACATCATGGAATATTCCGGCAGCATCGTTATCTTCATCCCCCTTCACCCTCCCGGTCAAAAGAGGGTATGAAAGCAATAAGGAATTGCGTCTTATATAATTTTATGATAATTTAATGGCAAGGACTTGTAAAGGGAGAATGCTATGTTTCATCATTATAAATGGCTGAACCTGATCTGCTTTGCACTTTTTTACAACACGGTCTATATCGGGAGGTTCAATCTGAACAGCGTGCTGAATCAGGTTTCTGAGGAATTCAGCATTCTGGATTATCAGGAGACCCTCCTGTATTCCAGCGTTTTCATCGCATATGCGGCGGGGAGTTTCATCAACGGCAGGATCGTTGATAAACACAGAAGCAGGGATATGATCTTGCTGGGAGCGGGGGTTTCCATCGCCGCCAACGTTCTTGTCGCCTTTTCCAGCGGGTGGGAGCTTATCCTGCTCCTCTCCCTTATCAACGGCTACTTTCAATCTATGATCTGGCTGGGAGGCATGAGCATGCTTGCCCAGTGGTGGACCAGCGAGGAGAGGGGCCTGGGGGGAGGAATCGCAAACTTTTTTTCAGGGCTTTCCCATGTGACGGCATATCTGCTGCCTGCGGTCATCGCCGTCCTATATCCCCAGTTTGGCTGGCGGATCAATTTCATCGTGCCGATGGGAGTTATGGCTGTTTTTCTCGGGCTGTTTTACCGCCTGACGAAGGATCGGCCGGAGGATGCAGCGCTTGCGCCGTATACGGAGACGAACAGAGGCGCCGCCGAGGCGGAGGCTGCTCTGTATCATGAGGTTTGCGAGAAGGGAAAAGACCCATGGCGGTACTTCTTCGGAGAGAGGAAATTTCTGTGGTGGTGCGGTCTTGCGATGCTTTCCAGCCTGTGCCGGTACGGCCTGCTGAAATGGATTCCGCTCTATTATGCGGAAAAGGCGGGAGGAAGCATTTTAAGCCAGAGCTTCTCCAACCTGATCCTGCCTCTTGGGA
>CAMJRV010000567.1 GCA_946408315.1 uncultured Bacillota bacterium
AATGCGGGGCAGACGAGGAAGAAAGGATGGTCGGTTACAGGTGAAGATCGTTTTTCTGGACAGCAAGACACTGGGCTATGAAATCGATGTGTCAGGGCTCTCCCGCTTCGGAGAAGCCGTCGTCTATGACTTTGTCACGGATGATGAGGTAGGGGACGTGATCTCCGATGCGGACATTATCATAACAAACCAGAACAGGCTTGGAAAAAGCAATCTCGGAGCTGCCGCCGGTTTAAAACTGATCTGCGCCGCAGCGACGGGATATGACAATATCGACACGGCCTATTGCAGGGA
This sequence comes from uncultured Bacillota bacterium, assembly GCA_946408315.1. Classification (GTDB taxonomy): domain Bacteria; phylum Bacillota; class Clostridia; order Peptostreptococcales; family Anaerovoracaceae; genus Anoxybacterium. The sequence continues at coordinate 295 of CAMJRV010000567.1, forward strand.
ACGGGGCATTGGGGTGACAAACGTACCCGGTTATGCCGCCGCCAGCGTGGCACAGCATACGTTTTCCATGCTGTTTTACCTGATCTCCCATTCTGCGTATTATGATGACTATGTCAAGAGCGGCAGATTTTCGAGAGAGGAATTCGCCGTCCATTCCGGCAGGGATTTTTTCGAGCTTGACGGCAAGACCTGGGGCATCATCGGAATGGGTCAAATTGGTCAAAAGGTGGCCGCCTATGCCGAATGCTTCGGCTGCGAGGTGGTCTACTACTCTACGACGGGGCAGAACCGGCAGGAGCGTTACCGGTCGGTTCCGCTGGAGGAGCTTTTAAAAATATGTGATATCGTCTCGATCCACGCTCCGCTGAACGATAAGACGAGATATCTGCTGGAAATGGAGCAGCTTCGCCTGATGAAGAGCACCGCATACCTGCTGAATCTTGGCCGCGGGGGCATCGTCCGGGAAAGCGATCTGGCGGAGGCGATTGAGAACGGACTGATTGCCGGGGCGGGCCTTGACGTGTTTGAGACAGAGCCCCTGCCGGAGGAGAGCCCCCTGCTGAAGCTGAAAAATCAGGACAGGCTGTTTCTGACTCCCCATATCGCCTACGGGAGTGCGGAAGCGCGGAACAGGCTCATGATGACGGTGTGCAGGAATATCGAAGCCTTCCTGGCGGGAGAGCGTTACAATAGGATCGTCTGAGGAGATATTTTCTCTTTTCTTTCCGCCCGGGTCAAGGTATAATGAAGCTGAAATTTTAAACGCAGCGAAGCTGTTGCCGCAAGGTAGCGGCGAAGCCGCAGAGAAGGAGGTGGCCGGCCATGTTAATGGGAACGGAAAGAGAAGCCATTGTCGAATATTGTATCAAGTTGATCGAGCGCGGCCTGACGAAGGGGACCGGAGGAAATATCAGCATCTTCGACAGGGAAAAAAAGCTCATGGCGATCAGTCCGAGCGGACTGGATTATTATAAAACAAAGCCGGAGGACGTTGTCGTCCTGGACCTTGCGGGAAATGTGGCGGACGGCCACAGAAAACCGTCCAGCGAGTATCAGCTCCACCGGGTCTTTTATGAAAAGCGCAGCGACATCAATTCCGTCGTTCATTGCCATTCCATGTTTTCTGCGGTGTTGTCCTGCCTCCGCTGGCCCATTCCTGCGAGCCATTACATGATCGCCCTGGCGGGCAAGGATGTGAGATGCGCCGAATATGCGACCTTTGGGACACAGGAGCTGGCCGATCATGCGTACGAAGCGATGAAGGACCGGAACGCGGTGCTGCTTGCCAATCACGGATTGCTTGCGGCCTCAGCCGATCTGGCCAACGCCTTCAATATCGCCGAAGAGATTGAGTTTTGCGCGGAAATATACTACAGATCAAAATGCGTCGGGGAGCCCGTCATCCTTTCTGATGAAGAGATGGCGCTGATGGCTCAAAAATTCAGCACCTACGGAAAGGTTTGATTACCAATGAAGAAAACCGAGGAAGAGCTGCTGCTCTATATTTCGCGCCTGGAATCGATCATCGATCACCTGCCCTTTGAGTTCTGGTATAAGGACGCCGACGGGAAGTACCTGATCGTAAACGATAAGATGGCGGAATACTGCGGGAAGGAAAAGGAAGAAATCCTGGGCAGGGGAGATTACGATCTCTACCCGGAGGAGGCTGCGGATTTCATGGTCAACAGCGACCGTTCCGTTATCGAGGGGAGCGATCCGGGGTTTTACGAGGTCAGCCTGGGCAACGATATCTTTGAAGATTATAAAAGACCGATCTTCGACGGGACGGTGAAGCTTGACGGGACTATGGGCATTTCCCGGAACATCACCCAGATCAAGAAAAAGCAGCAGGAGCTGGTGGAACGGGAACGGAGCAAAACGCTGCTGCTTTCCAACGCCCCGGGGGTCGCTTTTCGCTGCGCCAACGACGCCGATTACACGGTCGTCTTTATTTCCGACAGCTGTTACGATCTGACAGGCTACACAGCGGAAGAGCTGATTTCGCTGAAGCCTTCCTATAATGACCTGATCCATCCGGAATACCGGCGAGCGCTGATCGGAAAATGGGACGGCGAGCACGGACCGGAGGTCATATCTACAGACGAATATCCCATCACCACAAAATCCGGTGAGACGAAATGGGTCATGGAGCAGTCCCAGCGGATCTATGATGCGGATTTCAATATGATCGGGGCCGAAGGCTTTATCACGGACGTGACCCAGAGGAGGCTCGCGGAGGATGCGCTGAAGCAGAGCGAAGAGCGGTTTCGCACCGTCTTTGAAGAGGCGCCGCTGGGCATGGCTATTTTCGACGCGCGGACGGGCGAGACCTATCA
>CAMJRV010000568.1 GCA_946408315.1 uncultured Bacillota bacterium
GAGCGGGAGCGTTTTGATGGGCGAAGGGCTGAAAGCGAATGAAATCGGCTATCTTCCCCAGCAGACTGCCGCGCAGAAGGATTTTCCCGCCAGCGCATATGAGGTCGTCCTGTCCGGGCGGTTAAGCCAGCGCGGCATCCGGCCTTTTTATTCAAGAGCCGACAGGGAAGCGGCGGCGGAAAATCTGGCGCTCCTCGGGATTGGAGGATTGCGTAACAGGTGTTACAGAGAACTGTCCGGAGGCCAGCAGCAGCGGGTGCTGCTGGCCCGGGCGCTTTGCGCCACAAAGAAGCTGCTGCTTCTGGACGAGCCGGTGGCCGGACTCGACCCGATGGCAACCCAGGATTTGTACCGCTCCATCGAAAGTCTCAACCGCGAAACAAAGATCACCATCGTCATGGTTTCTCATGACATTCAAAGCGCGGTCAAATATGCCGGCTATATCCTTCATCTGAAAAATACCCAGATGTTTTTCGGAACTACGGAGGATTATATCAAATCCAGCGTCGGAGCCGGTTTTTTAGGAGGTGAACAGAATGTTTAACGTATTGATGGAAATGTTTTCTTACGCTTTCCTCGTCCGTGCGGTCATCGTCGGCCTGCTGGTCTCTCTCTGCGCGTCATTGCTGGGGGTAAGCCTCGTATTGAAACGGTACTCGATGATCGGAGACGGGCTGTCTCATGTGGGCTTTGGCTCGCTGGCCGTGGCTACGGCGATGAATGCCGCGCCTCTGACCGTTTCCATTCCCGTCGTGGTGCTGGCGGCCTTTCTCTTGCTTCGGATCAGCGAGAGCAGCCGGATTAAGGGCGACGCTGCGATTGCGATCATTTCCACGAGCTCGCTGGCCATCGGCGTGGTGGTCATATCCCTGACGACCGGGATGAACACCGATGTCTGCAACTACCTGTTCGGCAGCATTCTGGCCATGAGCCGGAGCGACGTGACGCTGAGCGTTGTCCTTGCCATTGTAGTGCTGACCCTTTTCGTGCTGTTCTACCATAAGATCTTTGCGGTTACCTTTGACGAGACCTTTGCAAAGGCTACCGGGACGAAGACAGGGCTGTACAACGTGCTGATCGCCTTTTTGACAGCGATCACCATCGTGCTCGGAATGAGGATGATGGGAGCGCTGCTCATTTCCAGCCTCATCATTTTCCCTGCCCTCACCTCGATGCGGATCTGTAAAAAATTCCGGACGGTGACGGTCTGTTCCGCCATCGTTTCAGTGGCCTGCTATTTTGTGGGCGTTACCATCTCATATCTCTATGCGACTCCGACGGGAGCCAGCGTGGTCATCGTCAATATCGCGGCATTTCTGCTGTTTTGGGCGATCAATCTGATCAAATCGAAGACGGCGCTGCGAAAGCTTTTCGCGATGACGATCATATGTCTCGTCCTGCTGACCGGGTGCGGCGACAAGACTTCCGCATCTTCTTCAGACCTTTCCGGCGGCGGTACGGCCGGCAGCACAGAGGAGAGCGGGGACGGCAGCGGCGGGAGTGCGGCTGCGGACGATCAGGCGAACAAGGGAGACGATGGAGATATTATTGAAATCAAGGAAAAGATGTTTATCGCCCAGACCAACGACATCTATGTCAATCCTCAGGACTATCTGGGAAAAACTCTGAAATATGAGGGCATATTCGACCCCTATGTGGATGAAGGGACCGGGGAGACGTATTACTTTGTCACCCGTTACGGACCCGGCTGCTGCGGCTACGACGCCAACGCGGGCTTTGAAATCTCATGGACCGGGGAGTACCCCAAGAAAAACGACTGGGTGGAGGTCATCGGCGTGCTGGAGGAATTTGAAGATAATGGAGATAAGTTTCTCCGGCTGAACGTATCTTCCTTAAAGATTCTGGATACCCGGGGGGCTGAGTATGTGTATCAATAAGGGGTGAGGATTTTTAGTTTTTTATTGCTCTGATAAAATAATTATTGTAAGATATTTCTGCTGCTCTTTTTAACAAAAAATAATTGGTAGCCGGGGGATTTCGATGGACCTTTTCAACATAGACATGCAAACGATTCTGATTGTTCTCGTTCTCGGTCATTTTTTGACAGGCGTTCTTATCGCTTCCTATACGGTCCGGCACAATAAGGATAAATCGGTCAATTTATTTTTGATGTCCAAACTGCTCCAATTGGTAGCATGGATCATACTGGCCTTTAAAAATGCCGTTCCGGGCATTCTTTTGATTTGCGTCGGGAATTCTATGGTATTCTTTGGAGCTTCATGCGAATTGGTCGCGTTTCTGATCTTAACCGACCTATACAGCGTCGCGGTAAAGAGAGCGTACCGCATCCTGGTCATCGTCTCTATTTCCGCCTTTAATATTGTGACGTTAACCGGCGCCAACGAGGGCATACGGATCGTAGCCGCGTCTCTCGTCACGGTGTCTATTATGACCCTTCCCGTGTATAAGATTTTGCGGAACAAAGACTCCTCGGCCCTGCAGAAAATAATCGTGGCTTTCTATATGATCACGATGGTTTCTCTGCTCTGCCGGGCTTATGCCGCATTTGTTTTTGTACGGAACATGACTTTATGGTCGACCAATATTACAAACACGTGGATGTTTCTTCTGCTGTACCTTGTGATGATCGTGGGCAGTATGGGC
>CAMJRV010000569.1 GCA_946408315.1 uncultured Bacillota bacterium
TTACGATACTGAGCCATGGCTCGGATTTATTTTTATTAGTTTATATTTTTCACATAAAATTGCGTGATATACCCTGATTTTTTATGATATGATTCCGAATATGATAATGAGGGTTAGCTATATGAGAAAAATCGACGAGAGTGCTCTGCTTGCGAAGCAAGATCGCCAGTATCTGGAAGAGTTTATAGAGGAATACGAAGGCTTTATCCTGCGGGCGGCCCACAGGGGCGCGGGCAAGTACATAACGAAGAGGGACGACCAGTGGTCTGTGGCCTTATCCGCTTTTCACGAGGCGATCCGTTCTTACGACTTTGAAAAGGGCGCATTTCTTCCCTTTGCGGAAACCGTGATCCGGCGCAGGCTGTACGACTATGCGAGAAAAGAGTCCCGGCATGACTGCGAGGTGCTCATCGACTCCTATGCCCTTGAGAACGAAGAGGACAGGAAGGATGCTTCTGTGAAGCTTGAAGTCATGTCCAAAACGGCAGTGATTCAGGAGCCGAATGCGCGGCTGGAAATCCAGGCGATATCCGAGATCCTGAAGGGGTACGGGATAACGTTTAAAGAGCTGGCCGGCGCTTCTCCCAAGGCAGGGAAGACAAAGTCGGTCTGCGGCAGCGCCGTCATGTACCTGGTCGGCAATCCGATCCTGCTGAACGAGATGAGAAAGACGAAGACTCTTCCTTTAAAAATGATAGAAAAAAATAAAGACCTGCCCCGAAAAGTTTTGGAGCGTCATAGAAAGTATATTATAGCAGGGGCGGAGATTATTTCCGGAGACTATCCTTTACTCTCCGAATATCTGAGATTTATGAGGAAGGAGGATTCCGGTGAAGGCAATTGTCGTTGAACTCGATAAACGGGAAGCGGTCGTTCTATCCGACGACGGCCTCTTTAAACGAATCAGAAATGAAAATTACGAAGTCGGTCAGACGGTATCGATAAAAGCGGAAAAAAGGACTGTGTCAAGGCTTGCGGCAGGAGCCGCGGGCGTGGCTGCCGCCTTTGCCGTATGTACGATAGGCTCCTTTGCCTACTTTACGCCGGCCGATTATGTGAGTCTGGACGTGAATCCTTCTGTAGAATATTCCGCCAACATGTTTGACCGGATCTTGGATGTCAGGGCGGTCAATGACGACGGAGCAGAGATTCTCTCAAACCTGCAGCTGAAGAATATGACCATCGGAGATGCGGTCAAGACTACCCTGGATGAGATGATCGCCGGCGGGTTCCTCATCGACGGTCCGAACGAAAAGGTAGTGATCGCGATTTCCAATAAGCGGCCCGACAAGGCAGAGCGCCTGGCAAAGACGCTGGAGAGGGATATCCGGATTTATCTTGACAGCCGGGAGGACATCGCCGTCAAGGTGGAGGCAGAAGCCGTCGGGCCCGATAAAGTGAAGGAAGCAAAGGAACTGGGCGTTACCCCGGGCAAGCTGAATCTGGTGGAGAAGCTTCAGTCCAGCACCAGCGGCGCGATCAGCAAGGAGGAATGGCTGTCCATGCCGGTGAGAGATATCCAAAAGGCTATAAAGGAAAACCATAAATCGGAAAAAGACAGGAAGGGAAGTCATAATTACCGAAAAGAGAAAGACGGCAGATATGACCGTGAAAAATATAACTACGGTGAAGAACGGTCGAATCGGGACCACGGACAGGTGTCCGGCTCCGGTCTGACCAGAGACGGAAAATGGGTGCCGGATCAAACCGGCAGGGATGACCGCGACGGCTTTAAGACCCGTCGGAATGACGGCGGCAGTTTTAAGCCCCGTTGGAATGGCGGGGATGGTTTTGAGACCCGCTGGAATGGCGGGGACAGCTTTAAGACCCGCAGTGACGATGACCGGCAGACCGAATTCCGGGATGATGATGACGAGGACCGCCGCACCGATTTTCGCAATGATGATGACGGGGATCACCGTGACGGTTTTCGAAATGACGATGACCGTGACCGGCAAAATGGTTCCCGTGATCATGACGATGGCCGCTCCGACCGCGATGACCGGAAAGAGAAGTCAAATAAAAAACGCTCACACAATTAACACAATACATACAGTACACAGAAAAAGCTGCGCCGCGGTATTCTCACGGGAGTCTCCCTTGAAGAATACCGCGGCGCGGCTTTTTCGGCTGTGAACCGTATCCATGTTTCGTTTCACTACATTTTTCACACAATAGTCTTGTATTACAGCGGCTTTCTGTTATAATAAAGAAAAATAGTTTGAAAAATTAGAAAATTATGAAAGGGTTATCAGCATGAATAGCATAGAGTTGGCGATCCAGATGGAGTTAGATGGAAAAAGATTTTATATGCAGCAGGCGGAAAGAACTGAAGACAGCGGATTAAAATCCATTTTTCATACGCTGGCGGAGGAAGAAAGCATCCATGCCAGGATATTGAAGAGCAAGGAGGAAACCTTGCCATATGAGCTGATCGATACTTATTCTGAAATCAAGAATATTTTTATGGAGATAGGAGAACATAAGGGTCTTATCAAACAGCTTCCCGACGCGCTGGACGTTTATAACCTTGCGCTGGAGAACGAGCAGAAGAGTCTCGACCTCTACAGAGAAATGCTCGGGGAAGCCAGGGATGAAAAGGAAAAAAAGATCTTTGAATTT
>CAMJRV010000570.1 GCA_946408315.1 uncultured Bacillota bacterium
TCATCAAACAGAGCCCCGAGGACGGAACGGTCGCAGCGCCTGGAACGAGAGTCAACGTGGTCATAAGCCTCGGCAGCGCGGTGGAAAAGGTTTCCATGCCGAACGTGCTGGGCAAAGATATTGACAAGGCCAAGGAAGAGCTGGAGAAAGCGGGATTTAAGATTGGAGCCACCGGTTATGAAATGAGCGCGGCCTATGAAATCAACACGGTAATGTGGCAGCAGTATGAGCCGGGAACCATGGTGGAAAAGGGAACGGGCGTGAACCTGAAGCTCAGCACGGGAGATCAGCCGCCGGCAAGTTCCAGATCGATTCCGCTTACCGTTGATTTCAGCCAGGCGAAAAATGAGGTCTTCTACCTGACCGTCGTGATTTCCGACGAATCGGGAGTAAGGAGCATCATCAATAAGGAGCAGAGACTTAGAAGCCAGGGGTCTGAGATCCTGTCGCTGACCGGCGACGGAGCCGGAACGGTCAAGATTCTCTTTGACAACGACATTTTTATGGAGAAAAACGTCAATTTTAATACCGGAGAGATCAATTAATGAAGGGGACCATCGTAAAGGGGATTGCAGGCTTTTACTATGTAAAGGTTGGAGAAAAAATCTATCAGTGCAAAGCGAGAGGAATTTTTAAAAAAGACGGGATCACTCCTGCTGTGGGTGATGAAGTCCGCATTGAAAAGCTCGACGAGGATGAAGCTGTGGTCGATGAGATTCTGCCGAGGAGGAATTCCTTCATTCGTCCTCCCATCGCCAATGTCGACTGTTTCGTCATCGTTGTGGCGGCGGCGAAGCCCGATCCGAACCCGGATATTATCGATAAATTCCTCGTTATGGCTGAGAAAAATCAGACAGATATCATTATCTGTATCAATAAAATCGACCTTGCAACCGAGGATAAGAGAGAAGAACTGGAGGGCATTTACCGGGGCCTCTATCCCGTCGTCAGCGTTTGCGGCAGGACGGGACAGGGAATCCGCGAACTGGCGGACCTGATGAAGGATCGAAAATGTGCCCTCGCAGGGCCTTCCGGCGCAGGCAAGTCGACGCTGCTGAACCGGCTTCAGAGCAGATATACGGTGGAAACAGGCGATATCAGCGAAAAAACAAAGCGCGGCAAGCATACGACGAGACATGCGGAGCTGTTTGAAACGGATTTCGGCGCGCTGATCTTTGATACGCCGGGCTTTACCTCTTTCGACATTCTGGATGCGGAAGAGGACGAGCTGCATTATTTTTATCCGGAGATATCGTCTCTCATCGGCGGCTGCAGATACGACAACTGCCGCCATATCAAAGAGCCTGACTGCTGTATCCGGGAAGCGGTAGAGCAGGGCAGGATCCATGAGTCGCGGTACCGATCTTATGTAAATCAATATAAAGAGATAAAGGAAAAGAGAAAGTATTGACGATATGAATCTGCGAATCAAAGAACGAAAGAGCTGCAAATCAAGGAACAAAAGAGGAGAAAGCAAATGAACCGACTGGCGCCATCCATATTATCCGCTGATTTTTCAAAACTGGGAGAGCAGGTTGCCCTGATCGAAAAGGCCGGGGCCCAGGTCATCCATATCGATGTAATGGACGGCCATTTTGTGCCGAATATCACCTTTGGCGCCGTTGTGATGAAAAGCCTGCTCGGTAAGACGAAGCTGCCCTTTGACGTCCATTTGATGATAGCGGATCCGGATCGGTATCTCGAGGAGTTTGTGACGGAAAATACGGAGATTATCACGGTGCATGCCGAAGCATGTCCTCACCTCCACCGTACCATTCAGCATATCAAGTCCCTGGGAGTCAGAGCGGGGGTCTCGATCAACCCGGCTACGCCGGTTTCTGCTCTGGACGCCATTATCGAGGATCTCGACGTGGTGCTTCTCATGTCGGTCAATCCAGGTTTCGGCGGGCAGAAATTCATTCCTTATTCCTTTCAGAAAATTGAAGAATTGAAAGAACGAAAACAAAAAAGGAATCCGGCGCTGGAGATTTCCATCGACGGGGGGATCACGGCAGATAATCTTAAAACCGTAACCGACGCCGGCGTTGAGCTGGTGGTGGCAGGCTCTGCCATTTTCGGCGCGTCCGATATCGAAAACAGAGTGAAAGAACTTCTGGAGTTGATGAAATAAGCGGAGCAGAACCCCATGGTGAAAACGACAAAGGTAACGATCTTCATAGTGTTGCCACTGCTTGCAATACTGATTTATATGTCTATTCTGTTTTTTATCAAAATTTCGCCTTCCGCAGTTCACGGAAGGCTTGATCTTTCTTCCTGGGATTTTCATCAGGACGGAACTGTAATGCTGAACGGAGAATGGGAATGCTATGACGGACAGCTTCTCACTCCGGAATATTTCAGTGACACCGTTCAGGAGACACCGAAGCCAACAGGCTATACAAAGCTGACGACGAGCAGATTTGCTGATCCTGAATATGACGCTCTGGACCCGAAAGGAATCAGAACCTATCGCCTGCTCATAACGATCAAACCCTCGGAAGAACCCTTCGGATTGAAAATCGACAATATTCGAATGAGCAACAGGGTTTATGTCAATGGCTTTATGAAAGGAGCCAGCGGAGCTCCCGGGGAAAAGGACAGCGGCTACGAGCCTAAAAATG
>CAMJRV010000571.1 GCA_946408315.1 uncultured Bacillota bacterium
TCCAATGCGGATATCGTCGTAGGGGAAGGCCAGTCCCTGGGAAATTCCATGAATTTCGGTGGTCCCTATCTCGGTTTCATGGCGGCGTCAAAGCAACTGATGAGAAAGCTGCCGGGCCGAATCGTCGGTGAGACGACGGACATCGAGGGAAAAAGAGCCTTTGTCCTGACGCTCCAGACGAGGGAACAGCATATCCGCAGGGAAAAGGCCACGTCCAACATCTGCTCCCACCAGGCTTTGAACGCACTGGCGGCCACCATCTATATGACGGTGCTCGGCAAGCAGGGCTTGAAGGAGGTGGCGGAGCTCTGCCTTCATAAGGCCCATTACCTGAACGCGCAATTGATCCGTTCCGGAAAGTTCAAACCCGTCTTTACCGCTCCTTTCTTTAAGGAATTTGTCGTGGAGAGCGTTTGCCCTCCCGAAACGCTGAACGACAGCCTGCTGTCGGACCGGATCGTCGGGGGCTATGCATTGCAGCGGAATTATCCGGAGCTGGAAAAGGGATGGCTGCTGGCGGTTACGGAAAAGAGGACGAGGCAGGAGATCGACAGGTTTGCGGAGAGGGCGGTGAGCTATTGTGATTAAAAGAGAATCATTAATCTTTGAAAGGAGCGTGCCGGGCAGAAGGGCGTATTCCTTGCCCGATTGCGACGTGCCGAAGGAGGATGTCGCGAACATGATCCCTTCGGAACTTTTAAGGAAAAAGAGTCTGGAGCTGCCCGAGGTGAGCGAGGTCGATGCGGTGCGGCATTTCACGGGACTGTCCCGGATGAATCACGGCGTCGATTCGGGCTTTTATCCTCTGGGCTCCTGTACGATGAAATATAATCCGAAGATCAATGAAGACGTCGCAAAGTACGGAGGGTTTGCGAGGATGCACCCGTACCAGCCGGAAAAGACCGCCCAGGGCTGCCTGGAGCTTTTATACGCCATGGACAAAATGCTGGCGGAGATCACCGGAATGGAACGGGTATCCCTTCAGCCTGCGGCGGGTGCTCACGGCGAAATGACCGGGCTGATGATCATCAAGGCGTATCACGAGCACCGGGGAGAGGCAAAGCGCAGAAAAATCATAGTGCCGGACTCGTCCCACGGGACGAATCCGGCTTCGGCGGCCGTAGTCGGTTTTGACGTCGTAGAAGTGAAATCCAATGAATGGGGCGGGGTCGATACGGAAGCCTTAAAGGCCCTCATGAGCGATGAGGTGGCGGGGCTTATGCTGACCAACCCAAGCACCCTGGGGCTGTTTGAGGAGAACATTCTGGAAATCTCCGGGATCGTACATGAAGCCGGAGGGCTCCTCTATTACGACGGCGCGAATATGAACGCTATCATGGGAATCACAAGGCCAGGCGATATGGGGTTTGACGTTGTGCACCTCAATCTGCATAAAACGTTCAGCACGCCTCACGGAGGAGGAGGGCCGGGCGCAGGTCCCGTAGGAGTAAAAAAGGAGCTGGTTCCATTTTTGCCAAGACCGGTGATCGAGTTTACCGGCGGCGAATATTTTCTGGATTACGACCGTCCGGAGTCCATCGGCAGGATCAGGTCCTTCTATGGAAATTTTGCCGTTGCCGTCAGGGCCTTCGCTTATATCCACTCCCTGGGTGCGGATGGATTGCGTGAGGTATCGGAGACAGCCGTCCTGAACGCCAACTATATCCGCGCCAGGCTGCAGGACGATTATGATCTCCCCTACGACGGAGTCTGCATGCACGAGGTGGTGTTCTCCGCGCTGAAGCAGACGCAGTTTGGCGTCTCTGCGCTGGATATCGCAAAACGGCTCATCGATTTCGGTTATCACCCGCCGACGATCTATTTCCCTTTGATCGTGAAAGAAGCTCTGATGATAGAGCCTACCGAAACGGAAAGCAAGGAAACTCTGGATGAGTTTATCGAAGCGATGAAGCAGATCGCGAAGGAGGCGGAAACAGATCCGGAGCTGGTCAAGGGGGCGCCCCACAATACGGTGGTGCTGAGGCTGGACGAAGTCAAGGCTGCGCGCAATCCCGTCTTAAAGTATAATCCGATGTGCGGGGAATAGAAAGGAGCTGGCGGATGGAAAAGGATATTGTGATTATCGGCGGCGGTCCCGGGGGTTATACGGCGGCGATCAGAGCAGCCCAGCTGGGAGCGGACGTTTTATTGATCGAGGCGGAAAATCTCGGAGGAACCTGTCTGAACAAAGGCTGCATCCCGACTAAGGCGTTGTATCAAAACGCCCGGATGATCCACGACTTGAACCGTACGGAGGAATTCGGAATCCGGCTTGCGGGTTTCACCGTTGATTTCGGCGAGATGATGCGGAGAAAACAGGGGATTACGGACCGTCTGAAAGAGGGGATCGCGCAGCTTGTCAAGGCAAACTCCATCGAAATGATGTTCGGGAAGGCGAGCCTGGCCGAGGGAAAAACGGTCAGGGTGATCGATTCCAACGGAAGCGAGAACATCATCCATGCGGGGAATATCATCATAGCCACAGGCTCGGTCCCTTTGAAGGCTCCGATTGCCGGGATCGATCTCCCCGGCGTGATGACCAGCGATGAAATACTGTCCATCGGAAAAATACCGGATTCTTTGGCGGTCATCGGCGGCGGCGTCATCGGAATCGAGTTTG
>CAMJRV010000572.1 GCA_946408315.1 uncultured Bacillota bacterium
CCTTTATAGAGTACATAGGTGGAAGGAGCCAAAGTATTTTTATTAAGTTCAAGCCATTCGTCAAGCCAAGGGCCCAGGCGCATATTTTGTAAATTGACCAGCTTACCCTCCTCAATTTCTATTTCAAGCTTCCTTGCAGCACTTTTGCACTCCTTTTCTGTATCAGCAGTTATATATTTCCTGAGTTGCTTACCGGATGAATCCCTACCAACAAAAACAGTAGCTTGAAATTTTCCGTTTTTCATTTTTTTTATACTTGCCATATTTTTTCACCTATTTCAGCGTAGACTTAAAAGAAATTGCCTTACCTAAAATCCTTACGTTTTTACGGTCTTTTGCAGTTATGCGGATATCATCGCGAATTGGATTTTCGGACCTCAAAAGGAGATCACCATTAAATTTGTAGACCCTTTTTAAAGTTGCTTCGTCTTCAATCAATACTGCAGCAATGTCGCCGTCATCAACATCATCCTGCTTTCTAATAAAGACTATATCACCGTCGAATATTCTGGCATTTATCATACTATCACCTCTGGCGATAAGACCAAAATCTATTCCTTCATTTTCTTCAACAAATTCATAATCTATAATGTTTTCAACCGCGTAAAGGGGAACTCCACATGCAATCCTTCCAAGAACAGGAATTTTGATAAAGCTGGGAATAGTTCGATGCTTTTCGTTACTTGATCCCATCAACCAAGATGGGTTGACATTGAATTGGCGCGCTAATGATTCTATCGCCGTCAGTTTTGGAGACATTTGACCGGTAACATAGCGAGATATTGTAGGGGGAGTTAAGTGTAATTTTTCTGCTAGAGTGTATGTATTTTCGTTATTATCATCCATTAATTCCTTCAATCTAAGTGGAAACTTTTCTTTATCAATCTTCATATTCAAATACCTCTTATTTTGATTTAATTGCATTTTAACACTACCTGTTACTAAATGCAATAACAAAAATGATATTTAAGAAAAAAATATTGCGAAAAGCATTGACAGGGTACAAAAACGCTGTTACCATGTTATTACGAAACGCAACGAAGGGAGGTGAAACTATGAAAAGAAATAAATACGCCGAATTATCAGCACTAAAAGGTAAAATGCGGGAAAACAAAATTACATATAGAGAGTTGTCCAAAGATGTTGGAATAAGCCTAAATGCATTAAATTCAAAGCTTAACGGATATACTCCATTTAATCTGGACGAAGCTGCAAAAATCGTGGACAGACTAGACATTGATTCAGAAGACATTGTAAGATATTTTTTTCCAACAATGTTGCGTAACGTAATAAAAGTGGGGTGATGATGTTGATATGAAACCGGAAATTAGGCCGATGAAGAGGGACAAGCCCTGTCAGGGGCCAGACAAAGAGGAGGGAGGGAAATGGAAGTGAAGATAATCATTGAAGCAGGACCAAAAGAAATAGCCGACGTCGTAGTTGCGTTACAAGGTCAGCCACAGGCACCATTAGAGAATTACATTACAGCAGTAGATTTAACGAAAACAGATATCAAATCAGTAGCTGAAGCTATGTGGCAGTTAGAGAGGAGGCAAGCTTAATGAGAGGCGACTACGAACCGTGGAGGGATAAATGGAACTGGCTTTATTTAATACCGCTGGTGTTATCTGTTTTGTCTTTGATAATTTCAATTTTGGCTATTAACTAAGGCTATAACCGAGGCAATTAAAGCGGCAACGGCTATGGCGGTAGTGATTAAATATCTTGCCCACTCAATGCGCTTTGCACTGATAACGGCTTTTCTATATAGACAAAATCGCTTACCTGTTTCGCTCAATTGGCACCGCCCATCAGGAATAATTGAGCCAAAAGCGTCACACTCAGTGCCGTGCTGATATACCAAATCATTGATAAAAAAATAGTTGAAGGTTTCTTTGTCGAGTTCGACTAAACCGTATTTTTGAAGTTTACGCAAAGCTTTCTTTTCAGAACGAGAAATTAAAATTTTATCAAAATCAATTTTATGAGGCATGTTAAGTGTCACCACCCATCCTTTTGTCAAAATCTTACCATTTTTGCGGAAGGGAGTAAATAGAAAGGAGGAAACATATTGAAATCTAACCAGGGAGGAGGCGAAGGCCTTGGACCGCTGTAAATCGATCCGTTTGGATCAGCGCGCCGAAGAGATTCGGCAGGACCAAAATGACCGGCAGATACATAAATATTTTGAAGGCAGCTTGAAGCCGTCCAATAAGAAGATCATCAGAAAATTGAAGGAAGAGAGCAGGAGATGTTATGACAGGATTCAATCCAGTTCCTAAGCCGGTGGACAAGCCCAAGAGAAAAAAGCAGAACGGGTGGAAGGAGAAGGCACAGCGGTACTGCTATTATACCGGAGCTCCATACGCCGAGCGCCATGAGGTATACGGAGGACCCAATCGACAGACCAGCATAGATCACGGGTTTCAGGTCGATCTTTCACCAGAAATTCATGAGCGCTTCCACCGGCCGCGGGACTCGGAGGACATCGAAAGGATTGCATATTGGAAACGGTATTACCAGAGCCAGTATGAGGAAAAGCTGAAAGCCTCTGGGGTAAGCCCACAGAAGGCCCGAAAAATGTGGATGTGGCTTATCGGTGAAAATTATTT
>CAMJRV010000573.1 GCA_946408315.1 uncultured Bacillota bacterium
CGTACAGGTCCTGAGAGCTGCGTTTGATCACGTCGCACAGAGTCCCGAGTGCGGCGCCGTTTTCATCGACCACCGAAAGACCGATCATATCAAAAATGTGATAGGTATCCTCCGGCAGCGCTCTGACATCGGCTTTATCGATATATACATCCTCTCCCTTGAGCTTCTCGGCCTCCGTCCGGCCTTCGATCCCGGCAAGCTTCAGGATAACCATATCCTTCATATATCTCACCCCGGAAATTTGATAAAGGGTATTCCCCAGGTACAGTTTCGTCAGTTCTTCAAACCGCTCCTTATAATCCGAATAATGGTAGACTTTGAGTTCCCCCTTCAGTCCCACCACGTTTACAACTTGTCCAATCTTGATTTTTTCCATTTTGCCCTCAATAAACATAGGCACATATACGAATATATGTGCCACAAACGCCGTATTGCAATTTCAATCCACGCTTCCCCAAGAGGGGAGCGACGATATCCGCCTTGACGACTTTTTCCGATAGATGAAATTTCTATTGTACAATTTCTACTACCACTTTTTTATTTGCTTTGGTCGCTGCGGCTTTTACGACGGTCCGAAGCGCTTTCGCGATCCTTCCCTGTTTGCCGATTACCTTCCCCATGTCATCCGCTGCAACTTTCAGCTCAATAACAATAGCCTGTCTTCCTTCTACCTCTTTAACTTCTACCGCATCAGGATTATCAACAAGTGATTTTGCAATAGCTTCAACCAGTTCTACCATCCGTTTTCACCGCTTTCCTTATTCTATAATCCCTGATCTTTTGAAAAGACTCTTTACAGTATCGGTAGGCTGCGCTCCGTTTGAAATCCATTTCTTCGCCGTTTCTGCGTCGATCTTAACGTCGGCCGGATTCGTCAGAGGATTATAGTATCCTATTTCTTCGATAAACTTACCGTCTCTAGGGGAACGGGAGTCTGCAACTACGATTCTATAAAAAGGTTTCTTGTGTGCGCCCATTCTCTTCAGTCTTATTTTTACTGCCATATGTTCCACCTCCTTTTTGATGCCTGCTCATTTTCCAGGCCATGGAAAACTGCATGCAAAACTTAATCAATTTATTCTATGAAAACTCAGTATAGTCCTGAATTTATCACCAATGCTTTGATGCTGCCTGTCGGCCGCATCGATTTTCGTGACTACATACCCCGGAACATCCGGTTTTTCTTGAATTTCGGCGCGTTGGAAAACTGTTTCATCATCTTCCTCGCCTCTTCGTACCGCTTGATCAGATTGTTGATCTTGCTGACAGGCTGTCCGCTTCCCGCCGCGATTCTCTTTCTCCTGCTGGCGTTCAGGAGGGAAGGGTCTTTTCTCTCCGCCTTCGTCATGGATTGGATGATAGCTTCCATCTGGATGAATTCCTTCTCGCCGCCCTCCATGTCCACGTCTTTCATGGCTTTGCTGTTCATGCCCGGCATCATGTCCAGGATCTTTGCCAGACCGCCCATCTTTTTGATCTGGCCGATCTGATCCAAGAAGTCCTCCAGGGTGAACTCGTTCTTCTTCATCTTCCGTTCGAGTTCGGCAGCTTTTTCTTCGTCGTAGTTTTCCTGGGCCTTTTCGATGAGACTCATCATATCGCCCATCCCCAGGATTCGGGAGGCCATCCGCTCCGGATGGAACGGCTCCAGCGCGTCAAGCTTTTCGCCCATACCGATAAATTTGATCGGCTTGCCTGTGACGGACTTTGCAGACAGAGCGGCTCCGCCTCTCGTATCGCCGTCCAGCTTCGTCATGATAATTCCGTCGATCCCCAGACGATCATTGAAACCCGTCGCCGCGTTCACCGCGTCCTGACCGGTCATGGCGTCCACGACGAGGAGAATTTCATGAGGCTTCGTCCTCTGCTTGATCCGGACCAGTTCCTCCATCAGTTCGTCGTCGATATGCAGTCTTCCCGACGTATCGAGGATGAGCACATCATAGCCCTTATATTCCGCCTCCTTCATCGCCTTTTCCGCGATGACCTCCGGCTGTTTGCAGTCCCGCATGGTGAAGACGGGAACGTCTACGCTCTTTCCAACAATTTCAAGCTGATCGATAGCCGCGGGGCGATAGATGTCACAGGCTGCGAGCATCGGCCGCTTGCCGTTTTTCTTCAGGTAATTAGCCAGCTTTCCGCAGGTCGTCGTCTTACCGGTACCCTGAAGGCCTGCCATCAGGATCACCGTAAAGCCTCTGGGGGAATAGGTCAGCTTGCTGTTGGTCCCTCCCATGAGGGTCACAAGCTCATCATTTACGATTTTGATTACCTGCTGTGCAGGAGTCAGGCTTGCCAGAACATCCTGTCCCAGCGCTTTTTCCTTCACGCTGTCGACAAACTGCTTTACTACCTTAAAGTTGACGTCGGCTTCCAGCAGAGCAAGCTTCACCTCTCGCATCGCTTCGTTGATATCCGCTTCCGTGAGAACGCCCTTGCCCTTCAGCTTCTTAAATACGCCTTGCAGTTTTTCTGATAATCCTTCAAATGCCATACCCGGCTCTCCTATTCGTTGATCTTATCTATGATAGTTTTAATATGCTTCAATCTGCCGGCCAGCTTCTCGTTTTGATGATTTTCCTGCATCAGGCGGTCGATCTCCGTGTC
>CAMJRV010000574.1 GCA_946408315.1 uncultured Bacillota bacterium
CAGCTATACGGAGCTAGTCAGAACGGGAATTTTAAGCCCTCTGGAGCTGATCTCAAAGATGAGCACGAAGCCGGCCGAAATTCTGGGGATCGACAGGGGCAGCCTGTGGGTCGGCAAGACGGCGGACCTGGCGATCATCGACGTGGAGTGCGGCTATGAGATTGATCCGGAAGATTTTGCATCAAAGTCGAAAAACACGCCGTTTGCCGGAAAGCAGGTTTTCGGACAGGTATTATGTACGATCGTCGGAGGCAGGATCGTATATACCAGGCTAGCAGAGTGTCTTGGGTACAGCAGGGAGGAAGAACAATGATAGACCGGTTGATGGACAGAATTGAAATTACGGCGAATCCTACGGTGGTCGGACTGGACCCCACCTATGATATGATTCCGCAGACAATAAAGAAGGAGATGCTGGGACGGTATGGAAAGACGGCAAAGGCCGCGGCAAAAATGTTTCTGAGATTTAACAAAGAGATCATAGACGCGATCTGTGATCTTGTTCCCGCTGTGAAACCACAGATCGCCATGTATGAGCAGTACGGCGTGGAAGGGCTGAAGGCGTATCTGGAGACAATCACCTATGCGAGAAAGAGAGGACTGATCGTGATCGGGGATATCAAGCGGGGCGATATTTCTTCCACCGCAGAGGCTTATGCGGCGCACATCAGGGGAGTTGAGATCGAAGGCGTGCGGTTTAACTTGTGGAATGAGGATGCGGTGACGATCAATCCCTATCTGGGCTTTGACGGCATCGAGCCGTTTCTCTCCCCGTGCAACGAATATGACAAGGGAATCTTTGTTCTCGTCAAGACGAGCAATCCGTCGGGAAAGGAAATTCAGGATCTCGTCACATCGGACGGAAGCACGGTCTATGAACATACGGCCCGGCTGGTGAGCCGATGGGGAGAATCGGCCATGGGGACGTACGGTTACAGCAAGGTGGCTGCAGTGGTGGGCGCAACCTATAAGGAGCAGGGACAAAAACTGCGGAAACAGATGCCCCACACCTTTTTCCTGATTCCGGGCTATGGGGCTCAGGGCGCATCCGGCGACGACATCCGAGGCTACTTCGACAAGGACGGAAAGGGATGCATCGTGAATTCCTCCCGGGGCATTACGGCGGCATACAAGAAGAACGGAAAGTACGGCCCTCATAATTTTGCCGACGCGGCAAGGGAAGCGGTGATCGTGATGAAACAGGATCTGGAGGGGATTTCATGACGAAGGAAATCATCGAATCCCGGATCATTCGTCACCGGGAAATCGCGGGCGATATCTTTCAGCTCGAACTGCAATGGGATGGCGCTGAAATGGAAGGCAGTCCGGGACAGTTTGTCAATCTCTATCTCAGGGACAGGAGCCTGCTGCTGCCCAGGCCTATCAGTATCTGCCGGATGGAAGAGAAAATGATCACGCTGGTTTACCGGATAGTAGGGAAGGGAACGAAAGAGCTTTCCGGATATCAGGAAGGAGATTCTCTGCGGATCAGCACGCCCCTGGGACATGGCTATGATCTCGACGCGGTATTCCGGGTGATCGCGCAGACCGGATCGGCACAGGAAACCGACCGGCTGCGGCAGGAATGCGGAGGGCCGCAACAGCCCGGTAGGCAAAGGACGATATGCCTTGTTGCCGGGGGCTTGGGAGTTCCGCCCATGGTGGCGCTGGCGAAAGCGCTCCGGGAAGGGATCTTAGCAGGAAGAGGACGGGAGCATGACGGGGAGCATCAGAGCGGGCGCGGAGAAATCAAGCTCGTGGCGATGCTGGGATTTCAAGAAGAACCGTTTTTAACAGAGGAGCTTGGCGCTTATTGCGACGAAGTTCATATCGCATCGGAACGGGGAGCGACAGACTTTCGCGGCAACGTTCTGGAGCTGATGGAGAAACGGGGGGATTGGGGAGACTATTATCTGTCCTGCGGCCCGAAGCCGATGCTAAAAGCCCTCTCCGAGCTCTGCTTCAGGCGAAATACGCCGGTTCAGGTCTCTTTGGAGGAGCGGATGGGCTGCGGCTATGGCGCTTGTGTCGGCTGTACCTGCAAGACCGTGGAAACCGGCGGGAGCGGGAAAAGTCCAAAATTGAAAAAGGTCTGCAAGGACGGGCCGGTGTTCCTGGGAAGCGAGGTGGTCTGGGATGAATGAGCGTGAGACGGATGATCGTAAGATAAATGAGAGTGAGATGTGTGGTTCTGCTGAGCGGAAATTGGATTTAGATTTGAATGTTACGATCGGAGGAGTGACGCTGGACAACCCCATCACCACTGCCTCCGGGACCTTTTCGGCCCGGGAAAGCGGTGAATTCTACGATATCAATGAGCTGGGGGCGATGATCACCAAAGGCGTATCTTCGGTTCCATGGGAAGGGAACCCCACGCCGCGGATCGCGGAAGCCTACGGAGGGATGCTGAATTCCGTCGGCCTTCAAAATCCCGGTGTAGATGCGTTTCTTTCAGAAGAATTGCCCTATCTTAGAACGTTTCGGCCACGGATCATCGTAAACGTCGCAGGGAAGTCCATCGGAGACTACTGCGAAGCGGTGGAAAAGCTTTCGGAAGCAGATATTGACCTGCTTGAAATCAATATTTCCTGCCCCAACATCAAGGC
>CAMJRV010000575.1 GCA_946408315.1 uncultured Bacillota bacterium
CTGATATTATTATGGAATTAAGGCCCCTGCCTTGTCAAGCAATTCAGAACTTTAACGAGTTCCGGGCTTCCCGAACTCCTGTAAATTCGGGAAACTCTCATTGACGAACAGGGGTTAAGGTGATAAACTATTACCGACAACAAAACAATCAACAGGTGTCCGCCTGCTTGCAGGCGGGATAATAGGGAAGTCGGGTGAAATGCCCGCGCGGGACCGCCGCTGTAAAAGAGGAGTCGTATCGGACAAGCCACTGTGAAAACGGGAAGGCAGATACAGACGATGATGCTTGAGCCAGAAAACCTGCCTGATGATTTACCGAATACCAGACCAGTCAAAGAGTCTGGGCTATTACACATTCCTACGGACGAAGGGAAGGTGTAATAAACAGAAACGGATTTCGTTTCTTTTATTATGCCTATTCCGGCGAGGCCGGGAGTAGGCGATTTTGTTTTTTTGGAGGTTTTTATGATGTCAAGAAATCGAAGACTGGTTTTTACCTTGTCCATCGCTTTGGCTTTGATTTTCGGCTCTGCCGGAACCGCAAGCGCGATGCATATCATGGAAGGCTACCTTCCGCTGGGCTATTGTGTGCTCTGGGGTGCCATCTGTATCCCCTTCCTCATTTTGGGAATCATGTCAATCCGGAAAACGGTGGAGCATAACCGCAAGACCTTGCTGATTCTCGTTATGGTCGGCGCCTACGCGTTCGTACTTTCTGCGCTGAAAATCCCATCCGTTACCGGGAGCAGCTCTCATCCCACCGGAACAGGGCTCGGGGCGATTTTGTTCGGGCCGACGGCCATGTGTGTCATTGGTATTATCGTACTGCTCTTTCAGGCTATCCTGCTGGCCCACGGTGGCCTGACCACCCTCGGCGCAAACACATTTTCCATGGCAATCGCCGGGCCCTTCGTGGCATATGGGATCTACGTCCTCTGTAAAAAAATCAATGTGCCGAAATCTGTCGGAATTTTCCTGGCTGCCAGTATCAGCGATCTCTTTACTTACTGTGTTACCGCCTTCCAGCTGGCTTTGGCGCATCCGGCGGAGGTTGGAGGCTTTCAGGCTTCCTTCGTTGAATTTCTGGGAATCTTTGCAGTGACTCAGGTACCGTTGGCAATCATTGAGGGCCTGCTGGCAGTCATTGTCATGAAGGGTCTGGAATCCTATGCGAAGCCTGAGCTCACAGAGCTTAGATATTTTGAAGGAGGAAGATAAAATGACGAAAAATACGAAGATTGTTCTCATTTTATTGCTGGTTATCGTTGCAATTGCAGTAATTCCGCTTTTAGCCATACACGACTCTGAATTCGGCGGGTCCGACGGAGCCGCTGAAGAAGCGATCACGGCCATCAATCCCGACTATGTGCCCTGGTTCAGTTCTATCCTGGAACCGCCGGGAGGTGAAACCGAGTCGCTGCTGTTCTGTCTGCAGGCAGGGATCGGGGCAGGAATCTTCGGTTTCGGTTTCGGTTATCTGGTCGCACGGAAAAAGTTTCAGAAGGGTGCCTAAACCAATATGATAATAATAGATAAACTCGCATATTCGTCCAAATTGCGCTACAAAAATCCCACCGTAAAGGCGGCGTTTTCTGTAGGAAGCCTGCTCATCTGTGTAGGCGCACGTTCGTTTATCATATCACTGATCATTTTAGCCGTAATGGGGGGTCTTACTGTGTTGTCCAGTAAGATCTCCATTTTGCGTTATTTAAAGCTTATGAGCATTCCATTCGGATTTATGGTGCTCAGTACAGTCGCCATCGTGGTCAATATTACGGATAGCCCGATGGGACTGGCTTCTTTTCCGGTAGGGGGCAAATACCTTGCGGTAAGCTGGTATTCTCTGACGGAAGGCGCCCGGCTTGTGGCGGTTGCCCTCTCGTCGGTTTCCTGCCTGTATTTCCTGACGCTTTCCACTGCGATGCTGGATATTCTGGTAGTTCTGCAAAAGCTGCGCTGTCCCAAGATCATGATCGAGCTGATGATGCTCATATACCGGTACATTTTCGTAATTTTAGATATGGCGAGCGCAATTACCACATCTCAGAACTGCCGTTTGGGCAATAAGGATTTTATGACGGAACTTCGCTCCGTCGGGCAGATGCTCGCCGTCCTGCTGGTCAGGTCCCTCAAGAAATCCTCACTGCTCTTTGAATCCATGGAATCTCGCTGTTACGACGGTGAAATCCGGGTGCTGAACGAATACTATCCTGTCGAGACAAGGGACGCTGTGGCAGTAGCGGGATTTCTCACTGTGATGCTGGTCATCGCTGTCTTATTGTAGAGGAAAGGAAGCGGAAATATGATTGATGAAGCAAGGAAAGAGGACCGTGATATCATTTTAAAACTGGAAAACGTATGCTATACTTATGAGGACGGCACGGAAGCGCTGAAAGGCGTAAATCTGGAGATCCGGCGCGGGGAAAAGCTGGCCGTCATGGGCCCCAACGGCTCCGGAAAATCCACGCTCTTTCTTGCCTTAAACGGAATTCGCAGGCCGACCGGGGGACTGATCCTATTTAACGGAGTGCCTGTAGACTATTCCCGGAAGGGCTTGCTGGATCTGAGAAAACAAATCGGTATCGTGTTTCAGGACCCGGACAA
>CAMJRV010000576.1 GCA_946408315.1 uncultured Bacillota bacterium
ACATAGACCACCAGCTCGCTGACGCCGTCGTTATCGTAATCCCCCGCCGTCAGGCCCATATACGTATGCTCGTTATAATAGCTTGTAATGAGAGGAGCATCCGCGTCGGTTTTTTCAAGGATTTTTATCGGCGCGGTTCCTTCCAGGCTGCCCGCGCCGGAGAGCTCATCGGAGGCGTCGACCAGAGAGAGATAGAGTCCCCAGTCATACTTTGTGTCGCCGGTTCCCTCGTCAGTGCGGCTCTCTTCCTTGTAATACAGCTCTGCTATGGTCTGCTTTTTCCCTTCGCCGACGATGTCTACAGGCGCTGCCTTGACAAATTTGTACGGAGTCTCCATGCTGCCGGACGTAACGGTTCCGCGCTCGTTGTCATCCTTCAGGGATCTGCTCATGACGGAATCGCTGCTGATATTCACCTGATATTGCTCCAGCAGAGGACGCATCGCATAGTTTTTCGTTCCAAAGGGCTGGTTCAGCGCGCGTTCGTCATGGTTCTCCAGGTCGTTGCCGCTGGTGTCGATTCCAAGATCGGCAAAGGTATTGCCTGTGGAATTCTCCGCCGCAGAGACGGTTATGGGCGGCGCCATGTAGAATCCGGTCAATACCATGACCGTCGACAAAAGAACGCTTATGATTCTTTTTCTCATTTCGTTTCCTCCTTTATTCTTGAACGGACACGAGCCGGTGCCCGTTGTTCCAGATGACATAATTGCCGCCGCTCTTCACGCCGTTCTTTTTCCGGGCAAATAAAAATCCCATCTTACAATGATTGTAAAACGGGATTTCCATTATCGCATCGTTCTAAAGAACTATATTAGATCATTTTAAATCTTTTATTTTATGACTTTCTCTTTGATTCACCGGTTCCGCAGGCTACTTCAGCCGTTCCGCAAGCCTGGCCCGGCGGTCGATGTCCAGCTTCTGAAATATTGAGCGCAGATGCGCCTTGACGGTTCTTTCCGATACCGCCAGCTGAACTGCAATCTCCCCGTTGTGCAGCCCTGCAGCTGCCAGCTTTGCAACTTCGTATTCCCGGAAAGTCAGATCAGGCGGCAGTTCGCCGGGGAGCATACCGTTGTACAGGGTATCCCAGCCCCGAGAAAACCGTTCTTTCAACGCATTGTAGTCTTCTAAAAACGCGGGGTATTTCTCAGCGATCAGTTCGCCGGGCAGACCGTCCAGCGGCCGGGAATAGGACACCAGCGGAAGGATCAGTCCGTCGGGGAGAACATTTTGCATGGCTTTCTCCAGCAGGGCCGCAGCCGTTTCGCGTCGGCTCATCTTCACATAACCCACGGCTTCCATGATCGAGGCGAGGAGGTTGCTGAAAGGAGTCGCCTCCGCTCTCATTTCCGGCGTTATCGCCTGCATGATCCCCATCATGCGCGGCACTTCTCCCTGCAGCATCAGATAGTTTAAATGCACATACAGGGCGTCTTTGATCATCTTGTTGAGCACCGTACGCTCCGAAAAGCCCCCTTCTTTCAGCCAATCGGCGATATCCTCCTGTTTCCCCAGTTCGAACAGCAGCACACCGCGGGCGATATCCAGCAAAGAACGGACGACAAAGGTGTTTTGCATGGTATAGGATGCAGCTCGCTCCATCGAGGTGATGGCATGCTGCCAGCCCGTCATGTCGGCTTTATTCAGGGCAATCCCTGCCAACAGCATCGTAGCCCCCAGCTGAACGACACTTTGGCTGTGATTTTCCGCTAGGTATACCGCTTTGTATGACAGTATTTCCGCATTCTCCAAATCCCCTCTGTTATGTGCAAGTTCGGCGCGGAACAGCACGTCCGCACCGCTGCCGTGCCCATTGGTCAGGGACGAATACAAAGCGATGTACTTCTCCAGCAAATCGGCCTCCCGGTCGGCTTCCCCCGGCACCATATGAAATTCAGCCAGAGGATAATAGCTGCCGAAGCACCAGGGAGCGGTCGGCAGGATCACCTGGGAACAGGTACCACCGAAAAGGGAAGCCGCCTGACCGAGGACGGCGGTCATTTCCTCCAGATCGGGATAGTGCAGGAAAGAGGATAACAGAGTCCATTCTCCAAGCAGGCAAGGGTTGCCTCTTTCCTCATCCAGCATCACGCGCAGCTCTGTCATCAGGCTGTGAAAAGGTTTTTCCATTCCTGCCGTCAGCAGCGTCCACGCAATGCGAAGCACGGAAAGGAGGTGATTCTTTTTTATACCTGCAGGACAGTTCTGCGCCATATCCAAAGCCAGCTCCGAAAAGGGAGTGCTTCCGATTTCCTCTAAAATCATGTGGGAAAAATCAAGAGTAAGCATGCGCTCATAATCTTTGATCTGCCAGTAAAACCCCATGGCCTCCAGGAGTCTTCCAACTCCTCTGCATAAGTCCCCTGCGCGCATCAGGCATTCCCGCTCAAAGGCGGTCCCTTTCTCCCCCCGCTTTGAAATCAGCAGTTCAGACAGGATGCTGTGCAATTCATACCGGCGATAAGCGGGTTCATAGCGAATAAACTGGCATTCCAGAGCATTTTTTGCATATTGAGGTAAGGTTTCACAGCCGGTCAGGAAACAGGCCTGCTCTGCCGTAACGACCTCAAAAGGTGACAGGCGCAGGAGAAAGGT
>CAMJRV010000577.1 GCA_946408315.1 uncultured Bacillota bacterium
CTCTTGGCTTTATCATCTGCAGCTATTTGTGGATCAATCTTTCCCCGTTAACCCTGAAGATCGGGTTTGTGTGGCTTGGGATAGGGCTGATCTATGCGCTGATCGTTACGAGGGGATTCCAAAAGAATCCGGATATTTATAACGAGTAAAAAAAGAAAGTTAAAAATATGGAGGTAAATCATATGATTCATGCGATCGAAAATGATATTTTAAGACAGATTTCCGCGGAGAAAGCGTTTGAACACATTGAAAACATTGTGAAATTCGGAGTTAGAACAGCAGGCAGCGCCGCGGCGCAAAAAACCGAGGCCTATTTTGCCAAAACCTGCGAGAGCTACGGGCTCCATGCCATCGTAGAGGACTTCACGGAAAAATGCTATGAACCGATTCAGACGAAGCTGACGGTAACATCTCCTTTTTCCAAAGAGATTGAATGTACGGCAATGATGTTCGGCGGAATTACAAAAGCGGAAGGAACAGAAGGCGAACTGATCTTTGTCGGCAGGGGGAGAGAAGAGGACTTCCAGGGGAAGGATGTAAAAGGTAAGATTGTACTTTTTGAACGCAATCCTGATTTTTCAACCGACTCATTTTATTCCGAGGTAAATCTCGCGAGCAAAAACGGAGCCATCGGCGCAATCATGGCAAACTATCAGCCGTGGCCTTTCAACGGAACGCTGGAATCGGGACTTTTCAAAGGAGAGGACCGGCTGCTGCCCATCGATCCGCTGATTCCCGCGGGCTGTATTTCTTCGGAAAGCGGGCAGTTTTTAAAAAATGCCCTGGAAAAGAATGCTTTGACCGTGAATCTGTTTGTTGACGCCATTTCGGGGGACCGGCTGACGAGCAACGTCCGGTGCTTGATCCCGGGAACGGCATTTCCGAATGAGAGGATCATCATCTGCGGTCATTTAGACACGGAAGGAAACCTCGGAGCCAACGATAACGCTTCCGGCCTCAGCATTATGCTGGAATTAGCCAGAGTTCTTTCCGAGCATCCGTCCAAGAGGACGATCGAGCTGCTTGCCATCGGCTGCGAAGAGGTATCCTCGATGGGTTCCCTCGATTATTGCCGTCGTCATGCGGCGGATCTGAAGGAGATCGTATGCGTACTCAATATCGATATGGTGGGAGTCGGCGGAGATTTGCATATCATCACGGAAGGGAGATGGCCCGATCGGTTGATTCCTACGCCGGACTGGCTGTACCTGTTCGTTAAGGCCACCGCAAAAGAGCTGAATTATAAGGTCAAATTCGATATCTGTCCGCTGGGAACCAGTGATGAAGGCAGATTTAACGACGCGGGCGTTCCCGCCGTATTCTTCTGGAAACCCGGAGACGAGCATTATCACAGTTCCCTGGATGTGCCTGAATATGTCGATCCGAATAATTTGAAGGTCGTGGCGGAAATCGCCGGATTAGCCGCATACCGGCTTGCAAACAGATAGGGCAGATAAATTTGCAATCGCTTGAGAAATGCGGAGGAAGGGCTGAAAATACGGCCCTTCCCCTTTTTTTATCGGAAAATCCTTTAGCCTGAGATGATCTGCACCGACAGGGCGCTGGTCTGCGGGGGGATACTCATCGTCTGGAACGATTCCCGTTCGATTCTTACCATCTGGCCGGGCCGTATTGCGCGCAGGGAGATCGGATTGCCCCGTCTGTCCCTCAGCTTTGTTCTGTTGCTGACCACATAGCGCATCTGGCGGCTGGGATTATTGGGAACTCCGGTTAAGATGTAGCCGAAGTTTCCCTCTACGGAGACGTCGATCACCCTTCCTTCTTCGATCATAGACGACTTGTTTTCTCTGACGATTACGATGCTGAATGCCTGGGCCTGCGGAGGATTGCTCCTCGTCATATTCGCAGAGAATCTGGCGTTGATCACCATGCCTTCCCTCAGGTCCCTGAAGCCTATTCTGTTTCCGAACTGATCCCGTATTCTCGTATTTCTATCAACTATGAGGGTAACCACTTCTATTTTTATCAGGCCGCCGCGACCCGGAACCCCGTAGGAAATCGTAACAAAGTTTGTTCTGTTTCGCGTAAATGTACTCTCGATCAAAGCGTCTTCCACCGCTATTTCTCTTCGCAGGGCAGCCGCGCCGTCACTGAAAGGATCTGCGAGCTCAAAATCTCGATTGCCGTTTAATGTGTCCATCGTTTTCCCTTTCCAATCATATTTTAATAACATTTTTACTAACATTATATTTGCCTGGCCGGATAACGTTCCATCGGCGAAAATCGCTTGACACAGTAGTCTACGAGATGTAGACTACTGTTAGTTGGTCTACGTTTTGTAGACTAACAGGAAAGGGGATTTATATAGATGAACGATTACAAACTGACAGAAGCGGAAACGAAATTTGCAGAAATCATTTGGACCAATGCGCCGCTGAAATCATCCTGGCTGGTAAAGCTGTGCGAGACGGAGCTGATCTGGAAAAAATCGACCACGTATACGATGCTGAAGCGCCTGGAAGACAAGGGGATCTTTCAAAACGAAAACGGCATGGTGAGTGCGCGGATCGAAAAGGAGGATTTTTATGCGGTGCAGAGCCGGCAATTCGTGGCGGAAACCTTTGACGGTTCTCTGC
>CAMJRV010000578.1 GCA_946408315.1 uncultured Bacillota bacterium
AAGTTGAGGGTATAATATAGAAAAGGAGTTGCCGAATGAGCGGTTTGCTCCAAATCGTTTGGTTAAAACATTAACCGTCCGAAATGGTTCTTCGGACGGTTAAACCTTTTTTGAGATTTATTCTACCTGTCTTTTGACAAGGCGATGATTGCTGCAAGGAGTATATCAAAAGCGTCTGAGATAATCAATACAAAATGGGATTTATTTCCTATTCTCATATTGTAAACTTTTATTTTAATTATGGTTGACAATGTAGTTATGGCGACGGTATAATTTGAGCATTGAATAACCGGCGAGCCCCGGCTTGACCGACTGATTCCACAACCAAAGGAGTGTCTTGACCATGAAAACGAAAAAACTGATTCTCTGTGCACTGTTCGCTGCTTTGACCGCCGTATGCTCCATGATCTCAATTCCGCTGCCCTTTACGCCGGTCCCCATCAACCTGGCGACGCTGTCCGTCTTTCTCGCGGGCGGGCTTCTCGGTTCCACTGGCGGCGCTGTCAGCCAGCTCGTCTATGTCATTCTCGGCGCGATCGGCCTGCCTGTATTTCATAGCTTTACGGGAGGCTTGGGCATTCTGACGGGACCTACGGGGGGTTACATCATCGGCTATGTGGCCGCTGCCTGGCTCACCGGGTTTGTGATCGAAAAGCTGGGCCAGGGCTTCTATAAAAATATTGCCGGCATGGCTGCCGGCCTTTTCGCATGTTATATCCTCGGTACGCTGTGGTTTATGCACGTCACTTCCAGCGGGCTTACCGCTGCGCTGATGCTGTGTGTCGTGCCGTTTCTTCTCGGCGACGCGATTAAAATCTTTGTCGGTGCTCTCATCGTGAAAAGGCTTCACAAATTCATCTGAATCCCGGTCAGAATCCATCGGCCGGGCGCAGTTCCGGCCGGGCGCTACTGATACATATCTTGGCTGTCCGGCCCGATATCGGTGAGGACATTATCCTTTACCGAGTATACTTCTGTCCGGTAAGAGCCATCGGCTTCCCGAAATCCCGCATCGATACAGTTTTTATATTCGTGCTTCACATTGGCCGCATTCCCCTTATATCCGGCCCAGTCAGCCCCAAGGGTTTTACAGACGTCAAGGTGTAGGATCGTTTTCGTATCCTGGTCGTAATCATAGATATCGAGAGCCCGCATCTTGCCTGCCTTATATGCGATAATTTCCGTGACGCCGTCGCCGTCGATATCAATTTCCTCGGTGGCACAGTTTTCAATCTTCAGCAGCACCTGCTCGCTTCCGGCTTCATCCTCGTAAAAATAGACGATATTTCCCCGGTGGCCGATCATGTTGTCTTCCTTGAAGACGTCCTTCTGTCCGAACACATCCTCATAACTGCGCCATTCCAGAGTATCGTCTACGCTGGAGGTTATTCTGACGATTTTTTTATCGTACAGGTAGAACTCCAGACACTCGACGCCTCTGTTGCTGTCCTCTAACGGAGTATAATAGAGACGGTTGTATTTCGGCTCGCCCCGGGAAGGATCATAGGATACTGTGGAATAATATAATTCCTGATACGCTGCCTTTAGCTGATCAAGACTGTCGCCGACCCTGATTCCGCCGATCTCTTCATAAACGGGCGCCTCACCGGAAAAACACGCAATCCGTGAGACCGCTTTCGTTTCCCTGTCAAAATAAATTTTCATGTATCGGAGATGTCCAACGTAAAACACCGCCGTATCAAACTCCTTTTCCCCGTCTCCTGTTCCTGTCAGTTCGGGGCCTTCATAATAGGGCTTCCCAAGCTCGGCGACCACTTTATCATAATCATGCTCGCCTCCGATCCCTTTCACCACCGGGACGGGATATTCGGTCTCTTTATCGTAAAAGGTCCGCACCGAATCGATATACTCTCCGGCGGAGATTTCAACGCCGTTTTTCAGGAGATAATAGCGCTCTGACTCGCCCTCGCCCTCGCGATAGTCGAGGACCATTTTCTTATCGTAGTAGTCGTCAAGAAAGTGCTGAAAATCCCAACCCACGAGAGGCAGCACGTCTTCCGAATAATCGACCTCTGCGGAATTGGGAGCAGGAGAATCGATTTCCTTGTCGGGAGCCTTGGAACCGCATCCGGCAAAGCTGAAGATCAGGCTTGCCGTCAACAGTAAAACTGAAAACTTTTTCATGTCTGCATCCTTTCCTTGCCGCGCCGATCGCTAATTCAAATCGCAAGATACCAGCTCAGATCGGGTCATAAGACACCGGCTCGCCATCGATCAAATGCAGCGAATAACCTCTTCCCGGGTCGGGCTGCCACTGAAAAATATTTTTTTCATCGTGAGGGAAACAAAGGCCCATAATCAAGGAAATCACGCCTCCGTGACAAACGATGATGCTGTTTCCGTCTTCCTTTTTATGATGCGCCTCCATGATCTTCGCAAAACCGGCTTTTACCCTGGTACGAAAGTCCATGGAGCTTTCGCCGCCCGGACAGGGGGTCAATCCCTCCTTGTCGCTGTACCATGCGCGGTAATCGGGATTTTCCTCAAGCTGCTTATGGGTTTTCATTTCAAAGTCGCCGAAACGATATTCC
>CAMJRV010000579.1 GCA_946408315.1 uncultured Bacillota bacterium
GTCCTTGAAGAAGGCGGGGCGTCGGTGGATTACGATACGCGGATCGTGAAGTTCCCCCCTCAAATGGTGGTGGAAGCGATTCAAAAGGTGCCTTCCTCGTTCCAGCTCTACAATCGGGACGGAGAGGTTGCGGCTACCCTGGGAGACGATCATGTCTACTTTGATCCCGGCTCCTCCGGCATCCGTTTCCTCGAGTCGGACGGAAAGACTGCAAGAGAAGCGGTGGGAAGCGATTTGGTGAAGATCGCCAAGGTCGGTGAAGCGATGAGTCATATCGATCTGCTTGCGACCGCTCTGACGCCCTATGATATCCCGCAGAATATCGGCGACAGCTACCGCGTCTATGTACTGTTGAAGCATACGACGAAGCCGTTTATCACCGGAGCCTATTCCGTGAAGGGAATGACCGCTATCCGTGATCTCCTGGCCGTCGATGCCGGCGGGTATGAAGCTCTGAAGCAAAAGCCCCGGGCTGTGCTCGACGTCACGTCCATCTCCCCGTTGAAGTGGACCGAGGTTAGCTGCAATAATATTCTGGATGCGGCAAATTACGGCCTTCCGATTGAACTGATCTCCGTTCCGCTGATCGGTGCGGCGGCTCCGGCCACACTGGCAGGCTCCATCCTGTTACATACGGTGGAAACCTTGAGCGGTATCGTGCTGACTCAGCTCGTTAACCCCGGAAACCCCATGGTTTACGGCGGCGCGCCGATGTATTTCGACATGAAGAATCTGACTACCTCGTTAAACTCTATCGAAGCAAATCTGATCAGCGCTTCCTATTCTCAAATGGGCAAATATTACGGTATGCCCGTTCACACCTACTCCTGTTTAAGCGATGCAAAGACGAACGATTCCCAAGCGGGGCTGGAAAGCGCCATCAGCGGCACCGTAGCCCTTCTGGCAGGTATCAACGTCATCTCCGGTCCGGGAATGCTGGACTTCTGCAACACCTTCAGCCTTGAAAAGCTGGTAATCGACAATGAAATCTGTGGCCTGGCCCATCGATTGGGAAAGGGCATCGAATTCTCGGAGGAAACTCTGGCAGCCGAGCTGATTGCCGAAATGGGATCTTACGGAGAGTACCTTTCCACGAAACATACCCTGAAATGGTTTAAGAAGGAGCCCTACATGCCCTCTAAGGTCATCGACCGTCAAAATTTTGACAATTGGCAGGAAAAGGGTGCAAAGACCAGCTTTGATCATGCCAGAGAAATCGTTGAGGATATCCTGAAGAACCCGAAAGCTTCCGAACTGTCTCAGGAAAAGAGCGATGCGCTGGACCTCACGTGGAAAAAGATCGTGATGGCGGATGGGGAACTGGACGACACTTCCGTCGGAGCTACGTTTGTTTAAATAAGAGGCGGCTCGGTATCGCAGCCTGTATCGTGTGCTTTCAAGGAGTGGAATATGCATTATCCGGTTTTGGAAATCGACCTGGAAAAATTGAGACACAACACAGAGATTGAGCTCGAATTTTTTCATCGCCATGGAATTGAGATCATGGGTGTGAATAAAGTCTTCAACGGCATCGCCGAGACGGCGGCTGCCGTCGTCCGGGGCGGAATGAAGGTGGTGGCGGAGTCCATTACGGCAAATTTAAAAAAGCTGAAGGATCTGCCCTGCGAAAAGGCTCTGCTCAGAAGCCCCGGGCTGAGCGAGATCGAAGACGTCGTACGATATGCCGATATCTCGCTGGTATCTGAAATCGGGACGATCGAGGCCTTGTCAAAGGAAGCCGTGAGGCAAAACCGGGTTCATAAAATCCTGTTGATGATCGACATGGGCGACATCCGGGAGGGAATCTGGTTTGAGGAAACGGAGGAAATCGAAACTGCTGTAAAGGCGGTTCTGGAACTGCCGGGCCTTGCCCTCTATGGACTTGGGACAAATTACGGCTGTTACGGAACGGTCCTGGCCACCGAAAAAAATGCGAGAGACTTTGTGGAGCTTGCCCGCAGTCTGGAGCGGAAATATTCCTTCCGGTTCCCCTATCTGTCCGGAGGCAACTGTTCCAGCTATCACCTTGTGGAAAAGGGAATTCTCCCGAAGGAAATCAACCATCTGAGGATCGGAGCACAGCATATTTACGGAATCGAATATGTGGAAGGAAGATATCTTGACGGATATTGCCATTCCGGCAAGGAAATCGAAAAATACACGTCGGACGCTTACATTCTGAAAGCGGAAATTATCGAGCTGAGGCGGAAACCCACCGTTCCGGTGGGTGAACTGGGGATGGATTCCTTTATGAGGACAAAGACGTTTTCCGACCGGGGCGTCAGAAAGCAGGCGATCCTGTCCTTCGGACTCCAGGAGGTTCCCTGTGAAAGCATTCATCCTGTCGATGAGGACATCCTCGTTCTCGGACAGACGAGCAATCACACCATCATCGACGTCGAAGACGCAGAGAGGGAGTATCGACTTGGGGATATCGTCGACTTTGAAGTGGACTACACCGCACTGATGCTCCTTTGCAATTCCGGAATCGACAAAATTTTTATCAATCAAAAATGACCCTGAGATAAGTCAAAATGACCCGAGTTAAGT
>CAMJRV010000580.1 GCA_946408315.1 uncultured Bacillota bacterium
CGAAGGCCGAAATCTATAAACTCATCAATTTACTTGCAGAGCAGGGAAAAGCAGTCATTCTGATATCGTCGGAGATGCCGGAACTGATCGGGCTGACGGACCGCATCATCGTTCTACATGAAGGACGCCTGTCCGGGGAACTTCAGAAAGACGAAATCACGCAGGAACGCATCATGGCGCTCTCTGCCAATGCAGATGAATTAACAACGGAGGTTTAAAATGCTCAAAGGACGTGAAATCAATCAATCAACGACAAAAGCCATATTGAACCTATTGGGAAAGACGGGAATTTTTTGGGCGTTGGTTCTGTTGTTCGTTTTGCTTTCCTTTATCAAGCCTGAGTTTATGAGGATGAACAATATCCTCAATATCTTCAAGCAGGCTTCCATAACGTCAATCCTTGGGATCGGAATGACCTTTGTCCTTCTTTCCGGAGGAATCGATCTTTCCGTAGGCTCCGTAGTCGCCTTGAGCAGTGTCGTTGCCGCCTATGTCGGCATTGCATATCCTGGTGCTCCCCTTCTCCTGTGCTTTGGCGCGGCGATTCTGGTCGGCCTGCTCTGCGGACTGATCAACGGCGCGGGTATCGCGTGGGTCGGATTTCCGCCGTTCATCATGACCTTGGGTATGATGGGAATGGCCCGGGGTGCGGCTCAGGTATTTACAGGAGGGGTTCCCCTGTTTGGGGTTTCTTCGCAGTTTGCGAAAGTGTCCGGGGGCATGACCCTTGGAATCCCCAATCTGGTCTACTATATGGCGGTCATCTTTGCAGTCAGTTATCTCGTTTTGAGAAAGACCATTTTCGGCAGGAGGGTCTATGCCATCGGAGGAAACGCCGATGCGGCCAGATTGTCCGGCGTCAATGTAAAGGCTCACATTTTGTCGGTCTATATGATCTGCGGCGCGCTGGCGGGCTTTTGCGGCATGCTGATGGCTTCCCGGATCACGTCAGGCAATCCTACTGCGGCAAGCGCCTATGAAATGGACGCCATTGCGGCGGCCGTCATCGGAGGCGTGAGCATGACCGGCGGAGCCGGCAGCGTCCTGGGGACGATCATCGGCGCGGTTCTGCTGATTACGATTCAAAACGGATTTGATATTTTAGGAATTTCACCTTTTTACAAGACGATCGTGCAGGGCGGAATCATCGTTCTTGCCGTATTCATCGACATTAAGAGCAAATCAAAGAAGTGAGAGATTTAATCCTGATGCCCTGTTAAAGAAGGCTGACGGTTAAGTATAAATCTTTATTCACAAAGACGATGAAAATCTGCAAAAAAGAGGTTTGCGATTTTCAGGCCCCAGTTTTGCCGAGCGACTCCAAGGAGTTGGCGGAGTATTAAAAGGAGGAGAAATCAATAATGAGAAAGAAAAAAATGATGGTATTGTTCCTGGTACTGGCAATGGTGCTGACCGCTCTGAGCGGCTGCGGATCTTCCGACAAGGGAAGTGAGCCGGAAGGAAATACCGACACAGAAAAAGGCGGATTAGTCGTAATGACGATCTCCAATCAGCAGAACGAATTCATCGTAGGAATGGGTGAAAGCTTTAAAAAAGTCGGAGCAGAAAATGGCTATGACGTTCAGTTGATGGATGCGGATAACGATCCGACCAAACAGCTGTCACAGATCGAAAGTGCTATCGCACAGGGCGCTGTCGCTATCTTTCTTGAACCATGCTCCTTCGACGGTCTGACAAACGGCCTGGAGCAGGCGAAAGAAGCTGGAATTCCGGTATTTACAATACATAACGGAGTTTCGGCCACCGATCTTATCACTTCTGCCATCCGCGTCGACGTTAAGGCCGGAGGAGCTCAGAAAATGCAGCATTGTGTAGATCAGCTCGGCGGAAAGGGCAACATTGCCATCATGACCGGAACGACCGGACAGGATACGACGAACCAGATCTGCGGCGGTTATGACGACGTTTTGAAGAACTATCCTGATATCAAGGTTCTTTACACCGGCGCGGCAGATTGGGGCGCAACGAAAGCGACTCCTCTTGCGGAAAACTGGATCGCCGCTTCCGGAGATCAGCTTGACGCCATCGTATGTAACAACGACGGTATGGCTCTGGGCGTAATTCCGGTGCTTTCTACAACGGGAAAAACGGGAGATATCCTGCTTTACGGTCTTGACGCTACGAAGGAAGGTCTGAAGGCTGTTAAGAACGGAGAAATGACCGCGACGATCTATGTCGATGCTCACGGTGAAATCGTAAAAGCGTTTGAATTGCTCGGTACCCTTGCACAGGGAGGAACTGTAGACAGCGAATACGTAATTCCTACCGTTCTGATCGATTCGACCAACGTGGACGAGTATCTGAAATAAACAACGATACGAAAAATAGTTCTTGTTTTGAAGGTATAGCGTCCAGCTATACCTTCAAATTTAAGCGCTGACCAATTTTTCGCTTGAAAAGGAGGGTGTGTTCTGTGAAGATTGCTGTTTCAGGAGAAACGCCGGGTAAATCGTATTCCCTGGAGGAAATCATAAAACTGATTCGCAAATACGGCGCCGCCGCGATAGAGCTCTGGCCGGAAAAT
>CAMJRV010000581.1 GCA_946408315.1 uncultured Bacillota bacterium
ATATATTTCTGTCCGCTTGATGAAAACCTCTGCCCGATCGTATGAAATTCCAGCAAATTCAGTGAAGGTGGAAAGGACCAGCTCGGGGCTCAGATTCGAGGCGCTCCCTGCTGCAAGCTTCATAGTCATCATAATATCGTTATCGTCAACCATTCCATTGAGTTCTGAAATCATCGGCTTGATATCCACTTCCATATCCTTCCCGCTCTTTTTCTGATGCTTCAGGACAAGGATCTTCTCCCGGGAAACGTAGTTTCTGATTTCCTCCGCAACATCCTTCGTAAAATCAGGAGGAAGCGGAATCAAAATTTCATAATCGGCAGCATTTGTCATGGCCGCCAGGGATTTTCCGGATTTCGGAAGCTCCTTGCAGGAAATCACAGCAAGCCCCTCGGGCATGACGCTGTTGAGCTTTTCCGTGATGGCGTTGGTATCGCAGGCTTCCGTCGTATCAAACTCCAGATATTCTCCGGAACTGAGGTAGCCGAGGGAAAGGGGCTGAGCAAAGCTCATTTTCGGATGCGGATTGAAGCCCTGAGAATGCTCCAATTTGATACCGGTCCGTTTAAAGGAACGTTTGAACAGGCGAAGCAGATCCAGATGGGAAATATATCGGATCGTTCCCTCTTTTGAAAATTTAATTACATATCTGCTCACAGCGTTCCCTCCATCGCACATTTCGTCTTACTGTTAATCCCGCACCCGATGCAATATTCTCTGCAGTCCGGACTCTGTACTTCCGCAACCGCCTTATCGTTTTCGGAGATCAGGAACTGTTTGGACACGCCCGAGTCGACCAGATCCCAAGGCATGATTTCGTCATAAGTTCGTTCCCTGCTCGCATAGAAGGCGGCGTCGATTCCTGTTTCCTCAAAGGCTTTGAGCCAGAGATCATACCGGAAATGCTCCCTCCATCCGTCAAACTTGCAGCCGAGCTCCACAGCCTTTATCAGCACATCGCAGACCCTCCGGTCTCCCCGGGCAAAGACGGCTTCCAAATGGCTCGCGTCAGTGCCGTGATACTGGAAGGAAACTCCCTTTACGCCCTTCAGCTTATCTTTCAGGTAAAAATTCTTCTCCCGAAACTGTTCCGCCGTATCCTGCGGAAACCACTGAAACGGAGTGTGAGCCTTCGGCACAAAGTTGGACACGCTGACCGTGACGTTGAAGCGTCCGCGCTTGCCCGTAATTTTATAGTTGAGTTCGGTGATCTTTCTGGCGATCTCCACGATGCCGTCCAGGTCCTCAAAGGTCTCCGTAGGAAGACCAACCATAAAGTAAAGCTTGATATTCGTCCATCCAAGCCCTATAGCCTGTTCCACCGCGTGATAAATGTCATGGTCCGTGATGGATTTATTGATCACGTTTCTGAGCCTCTGTGTCCCCGCTTCCGGAGCAAAGGTCAGACCGGACTTCTTGTACCCCTGTACTTCTTCCAGCACCTTGAAGGAAAAGGAATCCAACCTCAGGGAAGGCAATGACAGCGAGACGTTGTTTTCCCGGCAGACTGACATCAACTCTTCTACCAGCGGCTCGATTTCCGAATGGTCGCTGGTGGAAAGAGACAGAATCGAAAGTTCCTCATATCCGGTAGATGCGAGCTGACGGGCGGTGAGCTCCTTTATCTTGTCCTTGGAACGCTCCCTCACAGGACGATAGATCATTCCGGCCTGACAGAACCTGCAACCTCTCGTACAGCCTCTGAAGATCTCCACAACCGCCCTGTCGTGTACGACATCGATAAAGGGGACGATGCAGTCGACGGGAAAATCCACCTGCTCCAGATCGTCAACAATGCGCTTTTCAATCACATCGGGCGCCTTGTCATAATTCTTGACGAATTCTTTTATCGTGCCGTCCTCCCGGTAAACAGGGGTATAAAACTTCGGCACATAAATTCCTTTGATCTCGGCCAGCGTTTTCAGGAAGGCTTCCTTGTCCTGCCCCGAATCCTTCCAGCGGCTGTGAGCTGTACAAACCTCGACAAGAAGCTCTTCCCCGTCGCCGATCATAAAAAAGTCAACGATATCGGCAAGAGGCTCCGGATTAAACGCGCAGGGTCCCCCGGCAGCGATAAATGGCTCTTCTTCGCCGCGCTCGACGCTTTTGACGGGGATACCACCCAATTCCAGCATGTTGATGAGATTGGTAAAGGAAAGCTCGTATTGAAGCGTAAATCCGAGGATATCCATCTCCCGGACCGGTGATTTTGTTTCCAGCGTAAACAGCGGAACATTCTCGGCCCGCATCAGTTCTTCCATGTCGGAAGCCGGCGCAAAAACGCGTTCGCAATAGACGGATTCCATCTGATTGAGGAGGTGGTAGATGATCTGCAGTCCGAGATAGGACATTCCGATTTCGTAAGTGTCCGGAAATGCAAAACCGAACCGCGTCCGGACCTCGGAAAACTCTTTTTTCACCGAATTCAGCTCTCCTCCGGTATATCTGGCGGGCGTTTCAACCCTGGCTAATAGCTTGTCCAATTGTTTTGTTACTGTCATTCATACGTCTCCGTTTCTTTGTTCTTTTAATATATTATT
>CAMJRV010000582.1 GCA_946408315.1 uncultured Bacillota bacterium
TGGCGGCCCAGGCAGTCTTTGTCACCACGATGTTTTCCCTGGCCTCGATCCCGATTTTCGCAGTTCTGCTGAATCATTATCTGAGCGGCGGATTTTAAAATATTTTGTTTGACATATATTTACATATATAGTATTATTATGGTAAGAAACGGTGACGAACAAAGAGGAAAGAGGGAGTAAAAGGGTTTTGAAGCAATAAAAGAAAGGAATGGAAAGATGGCAGGGAAGGAAAAAGAGAAGGACAGGGAAATCACGTTCCGGATTGAGGAGCATATCGGAGTCATTGCGACTTCTTCGACCGGCTGGAAAAAGGAACTGAATCTGGTTGCCTGGAACGGAAGTTCAGCCAAGTACGATATTCGGGAATGGGATGAAAATCATGCCCATATGAGCAGGGGGATCACCATGAACAAAGATGAAGTCAAAGCCCTGTCAGAGCTTTTGAACGGTTTAGCGCTGGAATGAAAGTTGCTGCCGTCCGGGATATTCCGGACGGCAGCCGCTTTTCCCGGTAGAATTCTATCCAGGATTGAGATATAATGGTAAAATAAAAAAGATATTTGGAGGTAACAGAAATGACAAAACTGAAGATAACCGCCGGAGGATACGAATTTATAGCGAGGCTGGAAGAGGACGCGGCCCCGAAGACCTGCGAAGCGTTTAAAAAACTGCTGCCTTTTGAAAATAAGCTGATTCATGTGCGCTGGAGCGGCCAGGGCATGTGGATTCCTTATGGGGATTTCAGGCTGGGACTGGATTATGAAAATCATACGAGCCATCCTGCCAAGGGAGAGTTTTTGCTTTATCCCGGCGGGATCAGCGAGATGGAGATCATCGTGGCTTACGGGAGATGTCTGTTTGCGAGCCAGGTGGGACAGCTTGCCGGAAATCATTTTCTGACTGTCATAGAGGGACTTGAGAATCTGGACAAGCTGGGCGAGAAGGTCCTTTGGGAAGGAGCTCAGACGATCACGATCGATTATATCTAAGCGGAGATACCCAGGCAGATGAAAGCCGGGATGCCGAACTCTGAACGATCTGTTTCGGCATCCCGGCTCTTTTTGAACTTTGTCAGCACACGCTGATTTATCTTATGAAGCGGCTCATTTTAATAGCTGTATCGCTTTTGCCGGGTCGCTGACCTTCATGATCAGCCGCGCCGTCCCGCCGTTGGAGTAACCGTACATGTAGGCCAGATTGATTCCCGCCTCGGACAGGACCTGAAGGTTTTTGTGAAGTTCGCCGGGAATATCGGGGCACTCGACACAGATGACGTCGGCTATCTTTACGCTGAAATC
Organism: uncultured Bacillota bacterium; assembly: GCA_946408315.1. GTDB lineage: Bacteria > Bacillota > Clostridia > Peptostreptococcales > Anaerovoracaceae > Anoxybacterium. The sequence continues at coordinate 1,299 of CAMJRV010000582.1, forward strand.
CTCTTCCTTTAAAGCTGCCGCTGCCTTGTCGATATCGCTGACGATCATCCTCAGTATGCCGTATTCCGCAGTTTCAGCAATGCTCAAAGCGGTGATGTTAATATCGTTCTTGTGGAGAATGTCTGTCACTTCTCCCAATCTTCCCAATTCGTTCTGAAGAAAAACAGATAGCTGCTTGATCACCATATAGGACACCTTCCTTTCAACCTAAATTTTACGCTTGTCGATCACCCGCTGCGCTTTTCCTTCGCTCCGCTTGATCGTCTTATGTTCTACCAAGCTTATTATAACACTAATTCCCAGGACACTTTCAACCTTATGTTTAATTTTATTTCGTATGTTATTGAATTGTACGATTTCATCGGAGAAAAATTTCTCATCGATCTCCACCTGAATCTCCAAGGTATCCATCGTACCCTGCCGGTCAACGATGAGCATGTAGTGGGGTTTGGCTTCCGGAATTTCCAAGAGCACGCTTTCCACTTGGGACGGGAATACGTTGACTCCTCTGATGATGAGCATATCGTCGGAGCGTCCGAAAATCTTCGCCATTCTTACGCTGGTCCTTCCGCATTCACATGGGTCGTAATTCAGACTGCTCAAATCCCGGGTACGGTACCGCAGCAGCGGCATTGCTTCCTTTGTAATGGTGGTAAAGACGAGCTCTCCGGTCACGCCGGGCTCTACAGGCTGCAGTGTGTTCGGATCAAGAATTTCAGGAACGAAATGATCCTCTGCGACATGAAGCCCGTTCTGGCATTCGCAGCTGTTTGAGACGCCGGGTCCGATGATCTCACTCAGTCCATAAATGTCAAAGGCTTTAATCTTGAGTCCTTCTTCGATCTTGACGCGCATCTCCTGGCTCCATGGCTCCGCGCCGAACACTCCGATCCGCAGAGGCAATTCGGCGGCGTCGATTCCCGCTTCCGCGATGGCTTCGGCCAGATAAGCCGCATAGGACGGTGTGCAGGCCAGAACCGTACTGCCGAAATCCTGAAGCAGCATGATCTGTTTTGCCGTATTTCCTCCGGAGATGGGAACGACAGCCGCCCCCAGCTTTTCCGCGCCGTAGTGCAGCCCCAATCCGCCGGTAAACAGTCCGTAACCGTAGGCGACCTGCACGGTATCCTCCTTCGTAACGCCGGAGCAGCAGAGGGCCCGGGCAACAACTTCTGAGAAGATATCGACGTCCTTTCTCGTGTAAGCGACGACGGTGGATTTTCCGGTGGTGCCGGAAGA
>CAMJRV010000583.1 GCA_946408315.1 uncultured Bacillota bacterium
GTTTTATAAAGTGATCGATCCGACTTCCCTCAACCGGCAGGGAAACGATGTGGGAAGCCAGTACCGGACGGGGATTTATTATACGGACGAGGAGGACCTGCCTGTGATCCGCCGGTCCATCGACCTGCTGCGGCAGGAGTATGCCAGGCCCATCGCTATTGAAACGATGCCGCTGGCCAATTATTATCCGGCGGAGGAGTATCATCAGAAATATTTGGATAAAAATCCGGGCGGTTACTGCCATATCGGTTCGCAGCATTTTGAAAATGCGAAAAACGCGGTGGTAGACCCGTTTGAATATGACCCTCCGGACCGGGAGGCGCAGCGCGGCCGGCTGACCCCGCTGCAATATGACGTGGCGATGAAAAACGGCACAGAGCCGCCGTATCAAAATGAATATTGGGATCATTTCCAGGAAGGAATCTACGTGGATATCGTCACGGGAGAACCGCTGTTCTCTTCAAAAGATAAGTTTGAAGCCTGCGGCTGGCCCAGCTTTTCAAAACCCCTCGATCCTGAGGGAGTGACGTCGAAAAAAGATTTTTCCCATGGGATGATAAGAGAAGAGGTCCGAAGCCGGGTAGGCGATATTCATCTGGGACATGTTTTCCCGGACGGGCCGAAGGAGTCCGGCGGGCTCCGGTATTGCATCAACAGCGCGGCGCTGCGGTTCATACCGAAAGATAAGATGGAAGAAGAGGGCTATGGGAAATATCTCTTCCTTTTGGATTGATCCGCATGGCAAACGCGTGAAATCGGCAACTTCACGCGTTTGCGATGGATTGATCCAAAGAAACGGTTCCCCAAAGCAGAATAATTTGGTATAATGAGCAGAGGCTTATGCCGGGGCTAATCTTGTTTGAACAGAATATACCTTCCTTTGACGAGGTCAAAGAAGGGTACTACGGGCAGGTGCATGGAATCAATGCCGGGCTTGCCCTTTTTGATTAGAAATGAGGGTGAAACGGAACATGCGGTTAACTTCGGATTACTACGACACAGACTTTGAACTAATCTATAAAGGGAACCGGATTCTGATCAGAAATGACGGGCCAGAGGGAGAGAGCCTTTTTATCAACGGCGTGCTTCATGATCAGAACTTCGGCGCCTACAACGGCCGCCTTGCCGGGCTGATTGACGATGAGAACGGCGAAAAAGAGCTGATCGAAGTGGTTTTGGGAGGCAGAGAAACCAAGGACTGTCTGGTGTATGCCGACGGGGCCCTCATCTATTCCCATATTCCCGTGCAGGAGAGCAGGACAGCGGCAGAGAAAGCGCCTGTGAGTAAGAAAAAAAAGAACGGCTTGTTCTTTCCTTTTCTCATGATTCTGCTGATTGCAGTCTCTATGGTCGCCATTTTACCTTATCTGGGCGGCGATTCCTCCAGGGAGCCTTCGGATGAGGTCTTTCAGGAGGACAGCACCCCTGCTTCCGGCGACGATCTTCAGGAGGATGCAGAAGCGCCTGATTCCGGCGGCGGCCAACTGGAAGCGCCCGAAGCTCAGGATTCGTATATCGAGGCGGATTACGCCTGGCATTACGGCAAGGTAGCCTGGACCTACCAACTCAGAATTCCGAGATCGGCTTACGATTCCTATAAAACTGTGGACAGAAAAAAGATACGGGATTACAGCTATTATGTCACAGATCCTACCGATGATGAATATCTGGCCGAATTGGCGCAGAAGTTCAAAGATGCGGCTAAAGAGGAGAATTACTCCGATCTGGACATGGTGAAAAATATTATTTTCTTTGTTCAGAACCTGGAGTATGTCGACGACAAGGTGGGAACCGGCTATGACGAATATCCGAAATTTCCGCTGGAAACGCTGGCCGACCAGGGCGGGGACTGTGAGGACAGCGCCATCTTGCTGGCCTCCCTGCTGCGGGAACTCGGTTACGGTACCGTCCTGATCCAGTTTCCGGATCATATGGCGGTAGGCGTAAAGGGCGGAAAGTCCATTCCGGGCAGCTATTACGAGGTGGACGGAACAAGATATTATTATGTGGAAACGACTTCTCCCGGCTGGGAGATCGGAGATGTTCCGGAACAGATGAAAGGCCAGCCGGCGAAAATATTGTCTCTGAACAAATGAAGGAGAGGGATCGGAATGAGACTGTTCCTTGCGATCAATCTGAATGAAGAGATCAAGGATTATTTGTCGGAAGCCATTCGGCAGTTGAAGAGAAACGCCTCCGGCGGCAACTTTACCCGGAGGGAAAACCTTCATCTGACGCTGGTTTTCCTGGGCGAAACGCGCGAAGATAAGCTGAACGCTGTAAAAAGGGCGATGGATCGCGTCGAAGAGAAGCCCTTCCAGCTGTCTTTTCAAGGCTTCGGGAGGTTTAACCGCCGCGGAGGGGATATCCATTGGGCCGGGGCAGAGCGTGCCGAAGCCCTGCTTTCCGTTCAGAAGCGGTTGAGCGAAGCGTTGACCGAAGAAGGCTTTTCACTGGAGAGCAGGGAGTACGCGCCCCATCTGACTTTGGGACGCGAGGTGCGCATTTCCGGCTCCTCCGAAGA
>CAMJRV010000584.1 GCA_946408315.1 uncultured Bacillota bacterium
ACATCAACCTGTGGATCTACCAGGGTAAGACTTACGAGCTGATCAAGCTTGTTGACAGAAAGGATTCCGACGTCAAGGACGTCTTAAAAGCCCTCGTTCAATATCTGAAAGCCGTTACGACCAACGACATGTCGAGCAAGGCGACGAAGCGCTGGCTTATCGTCGAACTGGTGAGAAGATTTCTGACGACCAACCCTAAAATGATTGAAAACGCCAGAAAATATCTCTCCGTCAACGATTTTTGCGAGCTGCTTTCCGGCATCATCTGCTCCCCGAAAAGTTCGGGAACGGTGGGCGGCAAAGCCACGGGCTTTTTCCTTGCAAATAAGATTATTCATTCTCATTTGGAAAGCCATCCCGGCTTCGGCAACATCAAAATGGTGAAGACCTGGTATATTTCCGCCGACGAGCTGGAAAACTTCCTGCACGACAACCATCTGGACGAATTGAACGAGCATAAATACAGGGATATCCTTGAGATTCGCATCAGCTATCCAAAGATCGTGCATTCCATTAAAAACGGGAATTTGTCACCCTATATATTGAGTGAACTGAATCAGGTTCTCGATCAGAGTAAAGGAAAACCGCTGATTATCAGGTCCTCCAGCCTTTTGGAAGACCAGAGAAACACCGCGTTTTCCGGAAAATACAAAAGCCTGTTCCTGACAAATATCGGGACGAAATCAGAGCGGCTGGCCTGTCTGATCGACGGAATACTGGAGGTTTATTCCTCCATGTTCAGCCCTGACTCCATCCAGTACCGAAAAGAACACGGCCTGTTGGATTGTTCCGAGCAGATGGGCGTTATGATACAGGAAGTCGTCGGCCGCCGCGTCGGTCCCTATTTCTTCCCTCTTTACGCCGGAGTCGGCTTCAGCAACAACGAGTTTCGCTGGTCGCCGCGGATCAGGCGGGAAGACGGACTTCTCCGCATGGTTATGGGACTTGGAACCCGTGCTGTCGACCGGGTCGGAGATGATTTTCCGATCCTGCTTTCGCCCGGCCAGCCAAAGCTGCGGGTCAACCACGTACCTCAGGAAATGCTGAAGTATTCCCCCCAGATGATGGATGTCCTCGACATGGAAAACAGCCAGTTCGTTACGGTCCCGATCTCCGACATCATCAGGGATTACGGAAGCGAAATCCCCTACCTGGGTCAGGTCATGTCATTCCTGAAAGACGATATCATTACGGAATACAATAAATTCAGTTCGAATTCGGATCACGACAATGTGGTCGTGACCTTCGACGGACTGATCAATAAAACCCCGGTGATCCCCCAGGTCAAGGAGATCATGTCCATGCTGGTGGAAAAGCTGGGCTTTCCCGTCGACATTGAATTTGCCAGCGACGGAGAGAATTTTTATATCCTGCAATGCCGTCCCCAGAGCAAGAGCCAGGATAACCTGCCCGTTGCGATCCCTACGGAGATCCCCGCGCAGAATACCATATTCACCGCTCACAAGCATATCTCCAACGGAAAGATCACCGGCATCAAAACCGTAGTCTATGTCGATCCGGAAGAGTATGTCAATCTGGAAAAGCACCAGGATCTCGTACGAGTCGGAGCAGCTGTCGGCGAACTGAACCGCATCCTGTACCGGAAGAGCTTTATTCTGATGGGGCCAGGGCGCTGGGGCAGCCGCGGAGACATCAAGCTCGGGGTTCCTGTAACCTATTCCGATATCAGCAATACGGCCATGCTCATTGAAATTGCACGGAAAAAGTCCAAAAGCCAGCCCGAGCTTTCCTTTGGAACACACTTTTTCCAGGATCTTGTGGAAGCGAACATCAAGTACCTTCCCCTTTACCCGGAAGATGACGGCACGGTGTTCAAGTCCGCCTTCTTTCAAAAAAACACAAATTCACTGGAGAGCATATTGCCCGCTTACGCCGACCTTTCGAACGTGATCAAGGTAATCAATATTTCGGAAAACTATTTCAAGAAAGAGCTTATAATCCTTATGAACGCTGATCTGGAAAAGGCCGTCGCCTTCCTGGATCAGCCGCAGAGACTTGACCGGAAGCAGAACTTCAGCTTCATTGACGAGGAACGTACAGCAGACCCGAAAGACAGCGAAGGCTGGAAATGGCGTTATTATATGGCTGAAAAAATAGCAGAGCAGATCAACATGCAGGCTTTCGGTGTAAAGGGAGTCTACCTCTTTGGAAGCACCGGCTCCTGCACCGCAAGACTGAACAGCGACATCGATCTTCTGATTCATTTCGATGGAACGGAAGAGCAGAAGGAAGAACTCAACACGTGGCTGAAGGGCTGGAGTCTCGCCCTGTCCGAAATGAATTACCTCAAGACCGGCTATCAGAGCGACGGACTTCTCGACGTTCATCTAGTAACGGATCGGGACATTGAAATCAAGAACTCCTACGCTTCAAAGATCAATTCCATATATGATCCGGCTATCGCGCTGAAGCTCCGCGATCCATCATAGTAATCATAAAACCTGTCATTCCTGATAAGAGACGAACTCCCGGCGGCGAAGGCCACCGGGAGTTTATTTT
>CAMJRV010000585.1 GCA_946408315.1 uncultured Bacillota bacterium
ATCTTATTTGGCAGCCAATAGATTTCATGACCGTATGAGAAGGAAGCTTTTCCGTCTGCAACGGCCTGGTCGCATGCAATGGTATCGCTGCCCACCGCTTTTACGCCGCGTTCATATAGCAATTTTGCCGCTGATTCGTCAAAGCCCGGCTCGTTGGTAGCGTAATATTTCCAGTTTGCGTCTGTGGCCCAATATTTTTCCCAACCGAAATTCAGCAGGGCAACATAGCCTTCTTTTGCCGCCGCTCCGCTTTTTTCTTCCAGCGCAAGAAGATCGTCTGCCGTTATCAGCTGACCGGGTTTTGGATCGAGCGATTTAATATCGTATTTTACCGCCGGTCCCATCAGCACGTTTGCCGGGAACGTCTCAATTGTTTGCTCCATTCTGTCGGCAAGAATATGTGCCGGTGCGTCCACATGGGAGGCCGTATGCTCAGCGATATTGAGTGTTTGGCAATAATAACCGTCATGCTCATGCACTACGGTCTGGTCAATTACCAGATGGGGGTGGGTCGGCCATCGTGGAATCCCCTTTTCGATTAATGGTGCCAGATCGACACACTTATATGTGGAAATAAGCTTTGCCAGTTCCAGAATATTGTTTTCCGTTTTATTCATGTTTGACCCTCTCTTTCCTTTGCCTGCTATTCTAAAAAAAACCTTTAACGAATGCAATACGATATAAAAAATGCTATATAAATTAGTAAAAAATTTAATTGTTGATAATGCTATTTAAATAGTATTGTGATACGGTAATAGTCAAAGCAGCTTTTCAGATATGGAGGTAGCAGATGTTTTATAAAAAGTTCAATGACATGTCATTTCGGAATAGGATGTTCCTGTATTTCGTTGTTTTTGCACTCATACCGGTTATCGTCGTAGGGGCGACGGCCTATCGCGTAGCTTCTGATTATGTGACGAGAACGACAATCACGATGAGCAATCAAATGGTTGAGAAAGTAGCAAATGAAATCGACGCTGTGTTTGAGGACATGTCTATGCTTCCGTATCTGGTTGGGAGAGACTCTTTTATACAGGAGTCGATCCGGAAAAAATACAATAAACCTCCGGACTATTATTCCGACGAGTTTAGCGGAGACGCATGGCTGTTTACCATAAACAAGTATCGGGAAAATCTATCCGGCATTTATGTGATCGGTGAGAATGGAATTACTTATTGCTCTCAATACTACACCTTTAAAAACGACATAACAAACAATGAGAAATACCGCTCCGTCCTGTACGGAGACAAGCAGATATGGTTCCCTCCCAGCGAGGGCTCCCATTTTGTGGTGACTGCGGGAGAAAAGCTGATTACATTGGCGGCCCCGTTAAAGGACATCGCAACCGGCCTGAACAGGGGAGCGGTTGTATGCGAAGTTCGCGAGGATAAGATCAAAGAATTTACAAATATAGGTCTGGGAAAGAAAGGGTTTATCCTTCTTGTGGATGATAAGAACAATGCGATCAGCTGGAATAGCGAAAGCAACCTGAAAGAGTGGGAGACGATATTGGCGGACGAAAAAGTGCAGCTGAAGCAGGGCCAGAATTTTATCGGAAACAACGAGGATCTTTTGATCAAAAAACAATTGATGAATGAGATGTGGAGCGTGGTAGGGGTAATCCCCCAAAGCGAATTCCTCAATAATAAAATCATCATTTTAGCGTCGGTTCTGGTTTCTATGGTACTCACCCTGATCGCCGCGTTTTTAGCCGCGTATAAACTGGCGGACAGGGAGGTCGAGCCGCTGAAGAAGCTGATCTCTCTGATGGCGGTCGTTCAGGAAGGCGATTTTTCTGTTCGGATGAAAACGAAAAGGGAGGATGAAATAGGGCATTTAGCAGACAGCTTTAATCGAATGGTCGTAACGATAGATCAATTGATAAAAAAAGAGTCCGAGGATCAGCAAAAACTCCGGGCGGTGGAATTGAAAGCGCTGCAGGCGCATATCAATCCCCACTTCCTTTACAATACATTGGATTCCATCATGTGGCTATCGAGGGAGCAGGATAATGAAAGAATCCGTCAGCTGGTCTTATCACTCACGCAGTTCTTTAAACTCGGACTCAGCAAAGGCAGGGACGTCATCACTCTGAAGGAAGAGATCGCTCATGCATCCAGTTATCTGGCGATCCAGCATATCCGTTATCAGGATCAGTTTACCTATGAGATCAACTTGCCCCAGGAGCTAAGCAAATACTGCATTATAAAGCTGACTCTTCAGCCTCTTGTGGAAAATGCGATCTATCATGGCGTCAAGCTGAAGGATGGAAAGGGACATCTTGCCATCGCCGTGGAGGAACAGGCTGAAAACATTATTATTAAAGTAACAGACGATGGAGTGGGAATGTCAGAGGAACGGCTTTCCGCTTTGGTCAATACGGTCAAAAAGGGTTCGGGGATGAAGATTGAGAGCTACGGGCTGGTTAATGTTGATGAAAGGATCAGGATCATGTTCGGAGACGAATACGGCTTGTCCTTTGACAGCAAGCCTGGAGAAGGGACGAAGGTTACAGT
>CAMJRV010000586.1 GCA_946408315.1 uncultured Bacillota bacterium
GTACAGGAAATCTCGCTGGTCGGCGGAACCTGCTGCCTTTTGGGAATTGAGACAATTATTGAAAAACAGACGGGAGTCTTTACTCATAAACCAAGAAATCCGATGTTTGTTACCCCTTTGGGGATTGCGATGGGCTGTACCCAGGAACCCCGGGAATAAGGAGGATGATGTTATGGACTTCAGGATTATTAAATCCCCTTCCGCAGGGACCATCGATATTCTGATGAGGCGGATGGGATCGACTGCCGACAGCGCAGAGCTGAGAAATGCCGACGCGGTCGGACTGGTACAGGGCAAAATGATCGAAATGATCTGCGCCTCCGATATTGCCGAGAAGGCGGTGGGAGTTACCGTCGTGGATATCAGGGGAAGCTGCCCGCAGAACATGATCCTGATCGCGATCTTCGGCGACACCGCGTCGGTGGAAGCCGCGATTTCAGAGATCAAACGCATGTCTGATGGAGGAGTAAATTTATGTTAACAGCAAAGCTAATCGACAACGTCTGGGCGACGCGCAAGGCAGAATCGCTGAACGGCTACAAGCTCATGCTGGCCGAGGTGATCGGAGGCGGAAGCTTCGACGGACAGCGCATGGTCGTCATTGACACCATCAGCGCGGGCATCGGCGACAGGGTGATCGTGTGTACGGGCTCTTCCGCAAGACGGATGCTCGGAGACGACAGTCTTCCCGTCGACGCGGTAGTCGTCGGTATCATCGACGAGGACTGCAGCTTTGGGTGAGGAGGCAAGAATGAATCTTCTGGATAAGGTGAAAGACGCCGGAATTATCGGTGCGGGGGGCGCAGGCTTTCCCACCCATGCAAAGCTGGCTTCCAAGGCGGAATATATCCTGATGAACGGGGCGGAATGCGAACCGCTGCTCCGGGTAGACCAGCAGCTTATGGCGATTCTCCCGGACGAGATCATAAAAGGGTTTGAGGCCGCAGGGAGACTGGTGGGAGCCGAACAGGCGCTCATCGGGATCAAGGGGAAACATAAAGAGGTGGTTTCCCTGCTCCGTGAGAGGATTGAAGCCCTGCAAGTAGGCGATTTCGTGCAGGTGAAGGAGCTTGCCGACGTATATCCCGCCGGGGACGAACAGGTCCTTGTCTACGAACTGACAGGGCGGATCGTACCGGAAGGGGGAATTCCGATCCAGGTCGGCTGCGTGGTGGTGAACTCGGAAACGGCGCTGAATATATACAACGCGATCCAGGGAAAACCCGTCACGGAAAAATATATCACCATCGCCGGAGATATTCCGAACCGGGTCACCGTCAAGGTTCCGGTGGGAACGCCGGTCATGGATGTCCTGAAGCTTTCGGGCATCGAGGACTTTGAACCGTACGCCGTGATCGACGGCGGCCCGATGATGGGGCCTGTGATGAGCGATCTTGGCGGATATATCACAAAGAAAAACAAAGGGTTTGTCATCTTGAAGAAGCAGCACCCCCTGATCCGCAAGAAATCTGCGAAGACGGATCAGGCGAGAAGGATCAACAGGGCTTCCTGTGAACAGTGCCGCATGTGCACCGATCTATGTCCCCGTTACCTGATCGGCCACAACATGCAGCCCCACAAGATGATGCGGACCGTGAACTACTCTCTGACCGATACGGAAGAACAAAAAATCGCATTCCTGTGCTGCCAGTGCAACCTGTGTGAACTGTTCTCCTGTCCGGCGGACCTATATCCGAAGGCCGCCAACATGATGATACGTCAGAAGCTGCTGGAGCAGAACATCCGTTACCAATGTTCCCAGAAGGAATATACGGTGCGGAAGAACCGCGAATACCGGCTGCTTCCCAGCAAGCGTCTCATCGCAAGGCTCGGCTTGAGGGATTTCGATAAACCGGCTCCGATGGGAGAGGTTTCGTTAAGACCGGAAGTGATCCGGATCGCCCTGAGCCAGCATGTCGGCGCTCCTGCGGTTCCCGCGGTTGCCGTCGGCGAACATGTGGCGGAAGGACAGATGATCGGCAGTGTTCCCGAGGGCAGTTTGGGAGCCCCGGTTCACACAAGCATTTCCGGAACCGTGACGCAATGCGACAACGGATTTATAGAGATAAGGAGGGACTGATATGGCAAAGGCAATCGGTATGGTGGAATTTACAAGTATAGCCCGCGGCATCTATGCGGCGGATCAGATGGTGAAGATATCGGATGTGGAAATCGTGACTGCCAGCTCGGTCTGTCCGGGCAAATATATCGCCATCGTCCACGGCGATGTGGCGGCCGTTCAGGATTCCGTAAGCGTTGGCGAGCGGTTTGCGAACGAGTATCTGGTGGATTCCATTGTGATCCCCAACGTCAGTCCTGCGGTATTTCCGGCAATTACGGGAGCTACGATGCCCGACGAACTCCGGGCCCTGGGAATTATGGAGTCCTTCTCCCTGGCGACGATGATCATCGCCGCCGACGCGGTTTTGAAAGCGGCTGATCTGCAGCCCCTGGAGCTTCGTCTGGGAAATGGTCTGGGCGGCAAGGCATACTTCATCTTTACAGGAGACG
>CAMJRV010000587.1 GCA_946408315.1 uncultured Bacillota bacterium
GTATTTGTCGTAGGATATTTCGGTTCGTCTCTGATCGACCCGGTTTTAGCTGCAATTCCCGACTTTATCATGCATGCGTTTGAACTGGCGGGCGGCGTACTGCCTGCGCTGGGGATTGCGATGACGATCACGCTGATCGGTAAGAAAAATAACTTTGCGTTTTTCTTCCTGGCGTTTTTCATCGTGAAATATTTTGAGATGGGGATTATGCTCTCTGCCATCATCGGGACCTGTGTGGCGCTGCTGATCGTATTTAATCAAAAGAAGGAAGGAGCTCAGGCATAATGGAAAATATAAAGAAGAATGAACCCGCGGAAACCGTCGTTGCAGAAACGGCCGCCGAGAAACCGGCTGCTGCGGGAGAGAAAAAAGGATTGACGAAAAAAGATATCGACAAGTTGTTTTTCAGGTGGTATATGTTATGCGAAGTCTCCAACTCTTTTGAAAGACTTCAGTCAACCGCCGTCTGCGCCAGCTACGCCCCCACGCTGAAAAAGCTCTATGCCGGACAGCCGGAAGCGTACAAGGAGTCATTGACCAGAAACCTTCAGTTCTTCAATAGCGAAGGAATCTTCGGAAGCGTAATCCACGGAACCGCCATCGCCATGGAAGAAGAGAAGGCAAAAAATCCCGATCTTCCGGGGGAAATGATCACCTCGATTAAAACGGGACTGATGGGTCCTCTCGCGGGAATCGGCGACACGGTGGACTGGGGCACTCTGAGACCGATCATATTCGGACTGGCCGCCTCCTTTGCAATGCAGGGAAGCGCCTTCGGAGGCATCATCCCGTTTCTGTTTACAGTCATCACCTATATGGCGGGACGTTACCTGTGCCATTTCGGATATAAGCTGGGCCGCGGCTCGGTGAAGAACCTGCTGGAAAGCGGGATCGTAAAGGATGTTATCTTGGGCGCCGGCGTTTTGGGAATGTTTATGATGGGAGCAATCGCCGCAAACTATGTGGATATCTCGACCCCATTGAAGTTCACCGCAAGCGGAACCGACTTTGTCGTACAGGATATGCTGGATAATATCGTAAAGGGCATCCTGCCGCTGGCCATGGTTATGGGAACGTATACCTACCTGAAGAAAAAAGGCAATAAGATCATCCGTGCGCTGCTCATCATCGTTGCGATCTGCCTCGTCGGTTCTCTGATCGGCATTTTATAGGTTGGTGCGAAAATGAGTAATCTTGAAGAAATCAAAAAAGATATTATAGATGAAGTAGATCGACTGCAGCCTGAACTGTTAAAGGTTTCAAAATATATTTTCGATAATCCGGAGCTGGCCTTCCACGAGGAGAAGGCCTCAAAGCTCCTTTCGGAGAAGCTTGCGGAAAACGGATTTAATACGGTCCTCGGCATCGGAGGGCTCCCTACCGCGTTCTCGGCGGAGTACCAGCTTGGAGAAGGAGGGCCGGTGATCTGCATCGTTGCGGAGTATGACGCACTCCCCGAGCTGGGCCACGCCTGCGGTCATAATCTGATCGCTTCCTCCGCCTACGGCGCCGCCCTTTCCCTGAAAAATATCCTGAAGGATAAAAATATCAACGGGAAGATCAAGGTGATAGGAACTCCTGCGGAAGAGGACGGCGGAGGCAAGATCATTCTGATCCGGGAGGGGGTCTTTCGGGATGCGGACGTCTGCATGATGATGCATCCCACTTCCGGCGTCACGAGAATCGCCGGGGAATGCCTGTCCTCCTATGAGATGAAAATAGGCTGGCAGGGGAAGACTGCCCACGCCGAATCCCATCCCGAGGACGGGGTGAATGCGCTGGATGCTTTGCACATCTATTATACCGCCGTCGCCTGTCTCAGGCAGCAGCTGACAGGTGATGTGCGGATCGCCCAGATCGTGCTGGAAGGTGGAAAAGGGGTCGGAATGATCCCGGATCACTGCGTCGTTTCCGTAGATATCGTGTCCCAGGACAAGCATATCGACGACGTCAGGAGCAGGGTGAGGCGCTGTGCGGAAGGTGCGGCGATTGCGTCGGGCTGCACCGTTGAAATAGAGGAGACGGAAGGATATCTGGGCCGAAGAAATAATTACACGCTGGAAAAGGTCTTCCGGCAGAATTTCGCTCTTTTGAATGAGCCCCTTATGGATGGGATGCCGGAGGATTTCGGAACGACGGATTTCGGAAATGTGATGAGGCTCGTCCCTTCCTGCAATCCTTACGTTTCCGTCTTTACCGAGCGAAAGATATCGAACCATACCGAATTCTTCCGAGAAAACGTCGCTTCCAAGCGCGGAGAAGAAGCGATGGCGATCGGCGCTAAGGCAATGGCTTTGTCGGCGGCGGAACTCATCCTGAGCCCCGAGGTGATTGCGGCTGCGAAGGAAGAATTGAAGAGGAGCGCTCAGGGATGAAAAAGGAAGCATTGGATATCGGTATCATCGGAGCAGGTGTCATGGGAGGCAATCTCGCCCGAAACATAGCGGGAAAAGGCTATCGCGTAGGCGTTTATGACCTGGATTTTTCCAAGGCATCCGCCGTTTGCAGAGA
>CAMJRV010000588.1 GCA_946408315.1 uncultured Bacillota bacterium
GTTCCCGAGGATATGAAAACGGAGCTGCCGTTCTCAATGAGAAAGACGTCAATCTCGATATCGCTCTAAGGGTTCGGGAGATGCTGAAAGCCGCAGGCGTCAGGCTGTATATGATACGGACCGAGGATATCACGGTTCCGCTGTACGACAGACAGGATACGGCGAACCTGCTGGAGGCGTCCCTGTACGTCTCGATTCACAACAATTCCTATACGACGGACGTTCCCCGCGGTACGGAGGTCCATTACCACGGAAAGGATGATCCGCCTGTGAATGGAATTTCCGCCCCGGAACTGGCGGAGAATCTTCAGAAGACCCTTACCGCCAGCCTTGGCCTTTTGGACCGGGGGACGAAGGTGAGTCCGCAGCTGGCTGTATTGCGGCGGACTTCCATGCCGGCGATCATCATCGAAGGCGCGTTTATCTCCAATCCGGGCGATCTGAGCTATATGATGACCGACGATTTTCGGGAGAAATACGCCGTGTCTGTCGCAAGCTGCATCATAGATGCCCTGAACAATAGCATCGAATAGATCGAATAGAACAATATAAAATAATTTCGCGCCATGTCGGGCGTATCCCCGTAGAAACCGTAAAACTGATTACCATTTTTATGCGTCAGCATATAAAAATGGCGGTTTCCAAGGGGATGCGCCCGGCATGGCGCGTCTATTTTTTATTGTTAAAGAATTTTGCTTGACAAGAATAATTATGAGGCTATAATAGTTATGTTAACATAAATATTATGAAACGAGAATAGAGACAGAAGCAGTAGATCAGAAGGAGAACGGGTATGCAAAAAGCAAAAAAAATTGTAATTATTGTTATCGCGGTTGTTGCGGCCATCGCTGTCGCCGCAGGCGCGTACTTTCTTTACGAATCGATGAATTATTTCAAGACGGATAACGCCTCCGTATCGGCAGACACGATAAAGGTCATGCCACTGGTGTCCGGCACCATAGAGAGCTGGAACGTGAAAGAGGGGGACGAAGTGAAGCAGGGCGATGTTCTGGGCAAACAGGACGTCTCGTCTCTGGTCAACAGCAGCAAGGTCGATCAAAATGCTCTGACCAATTCGGCGGATTCCATCCTGTCCAAGGCGGAAATCAAAGCGCCGATTGACGGGAAGATCGTCCAGTCCAACGTAATCCGCGGGTCTACAGCGGCAGCCGGAGCTACCGTCGCAGTCCTTGCCGACACGTCCAATCTATACATCAAGGCAAATATTGAAGAAACTGATATTTTTCATATTAAGCCCGGCCAGAAGGTCACAATAAAGATCGATGCCTATCCGCGCAAGAGCTTCGACGGCTATGTAGAATCCATCAGCCCGGCGACCCAGAGCGTTTTGACCGGTTCGACCTCCATCAATACGAGCGGAACCTTCAGCAAGGTGACTCAGCTGATTCCCGTCAGGATCATGCTCATCAACGACGAAAATCTGCCGTTGATGCTGGGAATGAACGCAACCGTAAAAATCAGCATTCGATAGCAGCTTACGGGATGAAGATAGCACAGGTAATAGAGAGAGGAAATGAATGATGAAAAAAAATGCAGTTAAAATAGTCACCGCATTGGCGATCGCTTCTCTGGCCTTGATGCTGCCGGGATGCGGCAGCGGGAACGATGCCATCGGCGTAAAGGTGGCCGATGCGAAGGAAGGCCGGATCGAAGCTCTTTATACGATAACGGGAGCCCTTGTCCCGGCGCAGGTAGCCGATATTTCCACCCAGCTCACGGGAAAGGTTATGGAAGTGAACATCCAGGGAGGAGATACGGTTACGGAAGGTCAGGTTTTGGCACGTTTGGACGATACTCAGCTGAACGCCCAGCTCAATCAGGCTCAGGCGGCCTACCAGGGATCGGTGGGTTCTCAGGAACAGGCGAAGATCAATCTGGATAACGCGGCGGCGGCGCTGGCCCGGACAAAAGCCCTCTATGCCGAAGGAGCCGTGGCAAAGGTCCAGCTCGACGCGGATCAGAAAGCCTATGACCTTGCGAAAAGTCAGTACAGCGCCAGCGCCAGTACGGGGGTAAGCAGCGCAAAGGCGTCGGTTGACAGTATCCGGGCCCAGGTGAATAACGCCTCCATAAAAAGTCCGATTTCAGGAGTTGTCGTCAGCAGCAATATTACCGTCGGAGAGACGGCCACCGTTGGCAGCCCTCTGATTACCGTAGCCGATATGAGCAGTCTGAAGCTGAAAGGAACCATTTCTCAGTCGGCGCTGCCCTATATCCAAAAAGGCGACGCAGTAGACATGTTTATCGATATCTATCCGGAACGGACGTTCCAGGGGACCGTTTCGGAGATCGGGTCCATGTCCGTCAGTACGGGAGCATACTTCCCCATCGAAGTCACCCTGCCGAATCCCGATAACTTTGCATCGGGAATTTCCGCCCACGCCGATATCAAGGTCAAGGGCTCAGAACATCTGCTCGTACCGTCTGCGGCAGTGGTTGAAAACAATGGAGAAAATCATCTTTTCGTCATTGAAGACGGAGTTGCCAAG
>CAMJRV010000589.1 GCA_946408315.1 uncultured Bacillota bacterium
CACTGGACCTATACGGGCGGTAGCAATCCCGGCGGAGGCGGCAGCAATTCCGTCAATCCAAGCATCGGCGCTCCGGTCATCGTGGACGGAAAAACGCAGAACATTGGTACGGAGCAGAAATCCGACACAAATACCACCGTTACCGTGGATCAACGCAAACTTAGCGGTAGTATCGGCAATGCGGAAGAGGGTTCGTCCGTCGTTGTGCCGTTAAGCCAGAACGGCACGGTAACTGCTCAACTCGTTGTGAAAAACGTTGAGGATATGGCGGACAAGGATATGACTCTCACCGTCCAAACAGGCAATGTGGCGTATAACCTGAATACCTCCGCTATCGATACAGCAGCGCTGGAAGCGGCCTTCCCCAATGCGGATATGAGCAAAGTTCCTTTTGACGTGACCATCAAGAACAGCTCTGCCGCTGTTAAGGGTGAAACGCTGGTACTACCCCCTGTGGAGTTCACCGTTACCGCGACCTATGAGGGACGTACCGTCAGCGTGGACACCTTCAACGCATATATCGACCGCGTGATTGAGGTCACGAAAGAGCAGGCAGCGAAAATCACCACCGCGGTTGTAGTGGATGCGAGCGGAAACACTCGCCATGTACCCACCTATGTCTATGAGAAGAACGGAAAATATTACGCAACAATCAATTCACGAACTAACTCGATCTATGCGCTGATTGAAAACAATGTGACTTTCGCCGATGCCACCGGAAAATGGTATGAAGCGGCGGTCAATGAAATGGGCAGCCGCAAGATCATCGAAGGATATGGCAAAGACAGCTTCGCTGGGGAGAACAGCATTACTCGCGCTGAGTTTGCTGCCATCCTCGTTCGTGCCCTCGGTCTGCCCGCTGATGGCAAAAGCACCTTCGACGATGTTCCCTCCTCCGCGTGGTACAGCGGTGCTGTGGCAACTGCCGCGCAGTATGGTCTTGTAGGCGGTGTCGGCAATAACCGATTCTCACCGTTAACCAACATCACCCGGCAGGAAGCCATGCTCATGCTGCAAAGAGCGGCGGCACTCACTGAGTTTTCCGGCATAAGCGGCAGTCTGGGCAGTTTCAAGGACGTAAAGAATGTCGGCTCATGGGCAAAGAATGCCGCGGAATGGAGCGTAGGCAGCGGTCTTCTTCACGGCAGCAATGGACGACTCAATCCCACCGATGATATTACCCGCGCCGAGAGCGCCACAATCATCCTCCGCCTGCTGCAAGAGGCTAAGCTGGTGGATGTGAGAAGCAAGGCATAACCGGGTGACATAAAGCATAAAGAATAAAGAATAAAGAATCCACTGTACAATTTGTATGGTGGATTCTTTATGTTATAGGGTTTCTAAGCTATTTTATCATGATCCATATCCAGGCTATCCTTTATAATCTTGATCGTCTCGTCAGTACTCAAGACATCACAGTAAATAATATTCATAATTTTTAACTCACTGTTGTGCAGTTCCATATCTCCTGCGGCACAGGCGTCTTCTACGCAGAGTACTTTAAACCCGTCGTCTGCCAGACCTCTTACTGTGGACGCGACGCATTGGTCCGTAACGATTCCCGTAACCACGACGGTATCGATCCCCATATAGCGCAGAAGCTGAAGATAGTTCGTTCCGGTGGTGACGCTGTCTGTCGTCTTATTCACAACGATTTCGCCCTTGCGGGGAGTAAGAGGCTCTACCATCTGGGCGGCAAAGCTGTCGGCATGAAGAAGCATATTATTCCAGCCCTCGGATTTCTGAACCGGGGACCTGTCTTCGCCATCCTCTCTGAGGCATGCGATTCTTCCGAAGGTTACGGCAAGGTCGTTTTCCCGGAAGAAATCGAGCAGCTTTTTGTTATTGGGAATAACGATATGATCCAGTCTGTCGTGAAAGGGAATCCACCTGTCCCATTCCCCCATTGCCTGAAAGGCCAGAGCCTCTCCAAAATCCCGAAGAATAAATTCATTTTGCATATCCACAATCAGCAATGCGGTTTTTTTGGGATTCACTTTAATCTCCGGAAAATCCTCCGTTGTGTCATAGTAAAATGACAGAAATTTTCGATCTCGTTTCATAATATCCTCCTGTTACTTGTTTTTAAAGATGAAAACGCACATTCCATGTTTAGAGCAGGTTTCATGCCAAGCTGTAAACACGGAGCGTATCCTGTGAAATCAGAGGGGAGCGGCGTATTTGATGAAAAAATGCGCAAAGAGAAAAACGCAAATGGTACGAAAAGGTAACAAAATAATCCGAACAGAGCATGGGTGAAATCATCTCATGAATTTGAAATAAAGGGATGAAGAAGAACAGTTACCGAAAGGTAAAAGAAGTTACCGTAAAGTAAAAAAGAAAAGCGGTTTTTAGAACGAGATTTGAGTTTAAATTTGCAGATCCTTTAAACTCCAACGATTTTAAACCTCGTCCTCTCCTTGGCATTATATTTGCTCTATTGAAAACAGAAATGATATTTCCCTGATTTTAAGAAGGAGAGGTAGAAACAATGACTCAAAAAAA